>CAWVSV010000005.1:0-47216 GCA_963933095.1 uncultured Cellvibrionales bacterium | reverse complement strand
GATGGCACACCACACGATGTTGTGGTCACCATTACCGGCACCGACAAACCTGCGATTGACTCGATCGAGGTCGGTAACTTGGGTGCACTTGATAACGATGTAGTCGAAGGCAATAGCCTAATTTTCAATGTCACTCTTAGTGAGGAAACCCAAACCGCAGTGACCTACAGTTTTAGCTTAGGCGGCGGCACCGCATCGGCCATTGATTACAGTCAGTACACCTTCAGTGCTGGTGTGGCCTTTAACAACACAACCAGCGAGATTATCGTGCCAGCGGGCGTTACTACTTTTACCGTGACCTTGCCGACTGTTGATGATAGCGAGGTCGAGAGCCTCGAGCTTGTCCCGATCAGTATCGGGGGCGTTACCGTTACTGGTGGCATTATCGACAACGATCAGCCGACTATTACCACTGTTGAGGTGGGCTCGACCCTTACCACCGACGACAACGTGATTGAAGGCAATGACCTTGTCTTTAATGTTGCGCTCAGCGAGGCGCCGATCACCGACGCCACTTACAGTTTTAGTTTGGGGGGCGGCACTGCATCCGCGAATGATTACAGTCAATACACCTTCAGTGCCGGTGTGAGTTTTAATAGTACAACCAGTGAAATTACTGTTCCAGCCGGAGTGTCCAGCTTCAGTGTGACCCTGCCGACAGTGGACGATATCGAGTTAGAAAGCCTCGAGTTTGTCCCGATCAATATCGGAGGGGTTGCTGCAACCGGTGGCATCATCGATAGTGCTCAACCGATAGTCATCGCAGTGGAAGTTGGCGTGGACTGTATGTTCGACGATAACGTGATTGAGGGCAACGATCTTGTTTTCAATGTTCAGCTGAGCGAGGCGCCGATCATAGATGCTATCTTCAGCTTTAGTGCCGGGGGTGGCACTGCTTCTGAAGCCGACTACAGCTTATACGTCTTTAGTAACTTGGTGACATTCAATGCTTTAACGAATGAAATTACCGTGCCGACTGGAGTGTCTACCTTCAGTGTCACACTGCCTACTGTTGACGATAGCGAGATCGAAAGTCTTGAGTTTGTCCCGATCAATATCGGAGGCTTTACCGCTACTGGTGGCATTATCGACAACGATCAGCCGACCATCATCACGGTGGAAGTGGGCTCGGCCGACATCTCTGATGACAATGTGATTGAGGGCAATGACCTAGTTTTTAATGTTTCGCTCAGCGATGCGCCGATCACCGACACCACTTACAGTTTTAGCTTAGGCGGTGGTACTGCATCGGCCATTGATTACAGCCAGTACAGCTTCAGTGCTGGTGTGACTTTTAACAGCACAACCAGCGAGATTACCGTGCCGGCGGGCGTCATTACTTTTACCGTGACACTGCCGACTGTGGACGATAGCGAGGTCGAGAGCCTCGAGCTTGTCCCGATCAGTATCGGGGGAGTTACCGTTACTGGTGGCATTATCGACAACGATCAGCCGACTATTACCACTGTTGAGGTGGGCTCGACCCTCACCACCGACGACAACGTGATTGAGGGCAATGACCTTGTCTTCAATGTTGTGCTTAGCGAGGCGCCGATCACCGATGCTACTTACAGCTTTAGCCTGGGGGGCGGTACTGCGTCAGCTATTGATTACAGCCAGTACACCTTCAGTACTGGTGTGATTTTTAACAGCACAACCAGCGAGATTATCGTGCCGGCGGGCGTCATTACTTTTACCGTGACCCTGCCTACGGTGGACGATAGCGAGGTCGAGAGCCTCGAGCTTGTCCCGATCAGTATCGGAGGCGTTACCGCTACCGGTGGCATTACCGACAACGATCAGCCGACTATTACCACTGTTGAGGTGGGCTCGACCCTTACCACCGACGACAACGTGATTGAAGGCAACGACCTTGTCTTTAATGTTGCGCTCAGCGAGGCGCCGATCACCGACGTCACTTACAGTTTTAGTTTGGGGGGCGGCACTGCATCTGTAGCCGACTATAGCCAATTTACTTTCAGTGACGGGGTCACGTTTAACGTTACAACCAGCGAAATTACAGTGCCGACGGGGGTGTTAAGCTTCAGTGTAACCTTGCCGACTGTTGACGATAGCGAGATGGAGAGCCTTGAGCTTGTTCCGATCAGTATCGGAGGCGTGACGGCTACCGGTGGAATTACCGACAACGAATCGACCTGTACTATGCTGACCGATGATGATGTTATCAATGGCGGCAATGGCAATGATGTCTTATACGGCGTCGGGACCGGGCCAACAGATATTGATATTACCCCTCTGACTGTTACTGAGAATTATGACGGTAGAGTGGTTTTTGAAAGCGAGAATGCCGATTATTTAAATAGTTTTGGCAGCTATAAAATCGATGATGTTGGTAATATTTATGATGTTCAACTGCATTTTCCTAATGCTAGTGAACAGGGCGGTGGTGGTAATTTAATTGGCGGTGTTAGCGAAAGTTCTTTATCAATGAACGAAGGAGATCAGCTTGGATTTTTTATCATTTCATCTGGCTGGAGTTATAACGTCGGTTATGCAGGGATGGATTTGTCAGTCGGAAACCTAGAGTTTCGTGATGCTGACGGGAATCAAGCTACCACCTCTAGTCTTTACCCATCACTCTTGTATGTTCGTCCCGACAACAGCACGCAAACACTGTGGGGCAATAAATTTCACAGCTCTGCCGGTGTCGAACCAACAGATTATAATTTAAACCCCGATAATATCCTGCATATTCAGGCGGAGCTTAATACTTTCAAAGGCGAAGTAGCTATCGGTTTTGAAGATATTATGAATGGCGGTGATTTGGATTTCGACGATGTTATATTTACTGTCGATATAGGCATAACTAATGCCTACGGCATAGCGCCCGAACCCACTATGCATGTGTGTGGTGCCCCTTACGATAACGATCTTATTTACGGCGGTGATGGCAATGATGAGCTTTATGGTATGGCCGGTGACGACGAGCTTCATGGAGACAATGGTGAAGACCTTATCTTTGGCGGTAGCGGTAACGATCAGCTCTTTGGCGGCGACGGCGAGGATATTATCTTCGGTAATATCGGTGATGATACCTCAACCGGTGGTAATGGCAGTGATACCTTTGTTTGGCAAGTAGCCGATGAAGGTGCCGTGGACACCCTTACTGACTTTGAGATGGGCATAAATGGTGACGTACTAAATTTAGCCGATCTGTTGCAAGGAGAAAACGACAGCAACCTCGATGAATATTTAAACTTTAGCTATGATAGTAGTAATGATGAAACTACCTTGCAGATTGATCAAGACGGAACAGGTTCTGGCTCTGGTACCCAAGAAATAGTGTTAAAAGATATAAACTTAACCGCACTTGGTGCTACCGATATGGATATCATTGGACAACTTCTTCAAGACGGTAATCTAATTACTGATTCAATTTAAAAAAGCTGTGTCATAGGCCTTTGTTGTGTGAATACATTATGAAGTTTTAGCAACTGGCTGACGCTATTCATGTACACAACTGTTACCTACTATGTTGTTTAACTGCCCTATAACAATATACAGCTTGCAGCCGGAGGCAGACAGAGTATTGACACTGCTTTTTGCAGCCGATGTTAATTTTTAACGTAAATGCTGTCGATGGTATGGCCGGCTTGGCGGCAGTGGCATGAATTGTTTAGGACACCAGAGTCGCCGCGGTCGTTTACAGCTGAATATTGAACTGGGCAAAGCTGAACGCGCCTTTAGTGGTATTTACGTTGTCAAAAAATTCGGCACTGACAGGCTGGCTTTTAAGTCTGCGCAATGTACCTTGCCGCACCAAGGCGACTGGGTGAGGATGCTAACAAGGCACCGGCTTGTTTTAATAGGCCTTGGCGTCGATGCGTGAGTTCAAATCAAAATGGTTGTTATAAACAGCGGTATCAGCCATGTTCACCATTAAAGGTGTGCGGTGCGCTCGTCCAAGCACTCGTAGCTGGCCTCTTCAAAGTCCCGACAGATCTGTGGTCGCTCTTCATAGATTCGGCATTGCATGGTTCTTCGGTCTAATGCTGCACACCAGCCGTCTTTAAGGCGCAGCATTACTTGGCCGCCCCAGTCGTTTTCGCCGATAAAGCGCTCGGGTATGTCGTTGTCATCTATAAGCATGACTTCTAGCCGACAACAGCAGGCTTTGCAGTTACTGCAGCTTATGGCATGGCTGTTGTTATCTAATGTGTCTGATGGCACTGTTTTTATTAGCATAAATAAGATTTTTTCTGATTTTTTAGCAGTTTAACGTGTTTCAACGCTTGCTATTGTTATTATCGTCTGAAATTTGTGTTATTTTAATCTGTAGGTATGTTAATTCTCAATTCAAATATCGGCGGATGTGTGTCGATGAGCGAAATACCTACCCAATCGTCGGCTCTATTGAGCAAAAATCTCTACCGCTGGCGGTGATATTGATCAATTTTTCTATACTCATAGATAACCGCGGTATTTTAGCCGGTTTATTAAGCGACAGTTCGGCATTCAGCGTGAACGGTCAGTAGAGGAACACCTGTGCAAACAACAGTAAAAAAGTGGTTTCGTGAAAAAGATTTTGGCTTTCTCGCCAATGGCGAAGGCCCCGATATTATGGTGCGTAAAGACGACCTGCTGAATTGTCAGTTTTTAAAGGTCGGCGTTACTGTTGAGTTTGAGTGCCACCCGGAAAAGCGTGGCCTGACAGCTAAAAAAGTAAAGCTGCAACATCAAAACAAGGACAATCAGCCCAACAACCGCGGTGGTGGTAATGGCGGTAATGGAGGACAACAGGGCTACGGCCGCAACAATGACAAGCCATTCCGCTTTGGTGTAATGACATAATGTTGAATTTTTAAGATTAGTGCCCAGTTAGGCTGCCAGAGTTTATGTCGAAAAGATCCCCGTCTAAAAAAGACAGCCGCGATATTAAAGCCGAGGCCTTAAAATTGGCCGCCGGTTATAAAGTTGAAGGGCAAAGTAAAGCGCACAGCAAGCTGATTGCTAACGGTGTGGTGCGTGGTATAGAACAGTTCTTGCGTCAGCAAAGTGAGAAAAGTCGAGATATTGACAAGCGCTCAAAAAAGCTCAAAAAAGCCGCCGCGGAATTCGACAATTATAGCTCAACAGACTTGCGCGCCGAGGCCGCTTCGTCGAGGGCGTTTGCTTGGCGTATCTGGCTGCCTTGGGGGCTGTTGTTACTGTCTTGGGGTTTACTGGTCGCCTACATTTTGCGCTAAGTTCTGCCTTTTATTGATCTGGGCGTTATTTAGTGTGGTTACCTTACCACTTGGTTCGCTGCTACCACAGTCTTTGTCATGTGCGTAAGCCAGTGTAGCTAGCGAAAAATTTTCTCGGCCCAAACGCTGAGACCGGCGGCAACACTGCCAAAATGATCGCCATCAACCACCTCAATTGCCCCGAGTTCCCGCTCGATAGCTGCGTGAATCAGTGGCGATTTAGCTGACCCACCGGTGACATAAATTAGCTGTGGCTGACAGCCGGCCTGTTGTATAGCATCTTGCATTAGTGAGACTATTTTATTGATGGGGGCGTCGATAGCATTGGCCAGTTGCAGCTGGCTCACTTCGCCGCTTAAACCCGCCTCGATATAGTCGAGTGGCACCGACTGGCTGCTGTGCTCCGATAACGCTATTTTGCACTGCTCGGCGCTGCGTACTAGATGGTGATTTTGTTGATCGCGCCTAAGTTTAACAAAGCGCTGCAGCAGTTTGGGCTCGCGGCTATCAACCAACAGCTGCTTTAAACTCAGTTCGCAGGCCAAACTGTTAAAGGTAGTTTGTGCACCCAGGTCATTGGTTTTAGCGGCATTCCAAAAGTGCTGGGTAGGCATGCGCAGGCCATTTTTAAGAAGAGAGTCCATGCCAAACAGTGGCATTAGCGCTTTGGCCGTCAGCTGAATATCTAAATCATTGCCGCCGATACGTTCGCCGCTGTGCCCGAGGAAATCCTGTTGGCGTTCGAACTGTTGGCAGTGTCCGGGGCCCATGCGCACCATCGAGCAGTCAGTGGTGCCGCCGCCAACATCTACTACTAGTACGGTGTTATCGCTTGTTAAGCGGGTCTCAAAATCCATACCGGCAGCCAGCGGTTCGTACAGAAACTCTACCGAGGTAAAACCTGCATGTTCTGCCGCTTGGCGGAGAATATTAATGGCCTGCTTATTACTTTTGTCGGCATGAATGCCCTGAAAATTGACCGGTCGGCCGATGACCACCTGACTGATCTCGCGCTGACTACTGATTTCGCCGCGCCGCTTAATAGTCTGCATCATGGCGCAGACGATATCTTCAAAAAACGCCACTGACTCAGGCCTTAAACCACTGGCACCGAGAAAAGATTTGGGCGATTTTATAAAATAGCCTTCGCAGGGGTCGGCTATATACTGATCGAATGCACTGCGGCCGGTAAATAAACTCTGTTCCGAGTTGGCTATACCATGTTCGCTGCGAACATTGCGCGCGCGCACCAGCAGGTTCCGGCGCTGTTCTATGTAGGTCTGGCGCTTAGTCTTATCAACAATGTTTTGAGCGACAGATTCACAAATCAACTCGCGCTCCAGCGCGTATAGCGCCGAGGGCATAAAGGCGTGTTGGCCGTCGATATTCAATAGCTTTATGCGGCTGCTGGTACCATGGTCAGCAGCATCCGCTATAACTCCCAGCGCGCAATTAGAGGTGCCGTAATCGAAGCCAGCAAACATGATGAGCTCTCGTGTCTGTAAAAAAGGTCATGAAAATACACCGCTAAGCTAATGCGTCTAAATACAAATAGCTTAAACTGCGCACTTCTCAAGGGCTTTGGCTATTGAGTGCTTACTCGGCCAAGTTCAGTTTACTGGCGGCGGGCAACACGGCTATTGCACCATTTTTGGTCTCGGCGCGGTGCTTAATAAAGTTGCTCAGTGCGCCAGCTTCGCTATCGACTACATTCCAATTCCAGGCCGAGGCGAGCCCTAAGTCATTTTTGCGCTTAACTTGCCACGCCTTGGCGCGTTTTTGGGTGCTGTGGTTGCAGCTACTCATCCCCAATCCTTTGGTGCCCACGCCTGTCAAGGTCACTTGAATAGCACCCCAGCCTTCGGCGTGTTGGCGGAAGCTGGCGCCATCATATTTTTTAGGATTCAGCTCTTGGCGGGTCACTTTAAAGTTTTTCGATGCTTTAATAGGCCACAGCACCAAGTGCGCCGTTTGAGCCTTGCCGTCGGTGCTGGAAAATTTATCTAAGTGGTAATGTTTAACTACTTCAGCGGTATTTTTAAATTGCACCATGTCGCGGTTGGGTTCGGAGTACTTTTGATACACCTTGCAATCCAACTCTTTAAAGATGAAATTTAGGATTTGCTGGTAGTCTTTGTCGGCGGCGTAAAAATTACAATTGGGCATGCTGTCTCCGAGCTGAGCTCAAGTGGCGCAGTTTTAGGACCCTTCTTTAGGGCATAATATTATGCTGTTATTGTACCCCATACGCCTGTTGATTCACCCATGCTGATCTGTCTCTGTTGAGACCTTGGCATGGCGAAGTTGATAGTATTTTTGAATTAGGTTGGTCGGGATCATTAGAAGAGCAACAATTAAGCTTGGTAGTGTGCCGGCATGACCGTGGTCAGTTAGCTGGCTGGCTAAAAATAGCGAAGTAATAATTTTTGTAAACGCCACTTGCCATAAGATGATGCCGTTGTTGCAAAACGTGTCAGTTATGGCGTAAACGCTAGAGCAGGGCATCGATTCTAACTATGGCATTTGAATGTTATGTTTCGCATAAATATAACTCCCTAACTGTAAAACCTCAGGCACTATTAATCACATTTCTGTAGAGCGGTTAATCGATCATAGAAATACTATCGCCTAGTTGTCGCGCAGGGGTATGCTGTCAAATTGATACCCGCACCGCCGGCGTATTGAAATCTAGTAAAGTTTATCGAAAATTCAAAGGCAAAATAAGCGCGGCTACAATAGGAACTTGCAACGTCATGGCTATATCTTCTACCCCCTCCAAGTTCACTCTGCCGCAGGTTAACCCCGGTGTGGTTACGGTGTTGGAATACCTGCAGATTAAATTTCCACGCATAGTTATCGAGGTTTGGCAGCAGCGCATGGTGGCTGGCAAGGTGCACTGGCATAGTGGTGAATGTATTTACCCAGAAACTCTTTATCAGCCGCAACAGCGGGTGTACTACTACCGTGAAGTGACGGACGAGCCAAAAATTCCATTTGCTGAAACAATTGTCTATCAAGATGAGCAGATACTGGTCGCTTTTAAGCCGCCTTTTCTGGCGCTTATGCCCGGCGGGCGTTTCGTTAATGAGTGCCTGCAGAATCGTTTACGGGAGTCTTCCGGGCTGAGTGATTTACAAGCACTGCATCGGCTCGACAGAGTTACCGCAGGCTTGGTGATGTTTTCGGTTAATCCCGCTACGCGCGGTGTTTATCACGATCTATTTGCCCACCGCAAAATTCAAAAAACTTATCATGCTATTGCCAATATAGAGGCTGGTGGGCCGAATCTTGTCGGTAAAGAGTGGCAAGTGAAAAATAAAATGGTGGCGGCCACACCAAAGTTTCGCATGCAGGTGGTGGCGGGCGAACCCAACAGCCACTCGGTGATTCGCTGTCTGCGGGAAGTGCGCGATCGAGCCTTGTTTGAATTGCACCCAATCACGGGCCGCACTCATCAATTGCGGCTGCATATGGCTTCACTCGGCCATGCAATATTGAACGATAAATATTATCCCGAGTTAGAGGATGAATCGGCGGATGACTTTGCTAAGCCACTGCAGTTACTGGCCAAGTCACTGCAATTTATTGACCCAATTACATCACAGGCTCGGTCTTTTGAATGCACACAATGCCTGCAGTTGTGAGTGCTCTGGGCTTACATTTATGTCTCGGTATCTTGCCACTATAGGCAGTTGCTGTAGCTGCTGAGCAGGTTGCGTATTGGATTGTTCGGTAACCTAAAAATCTTTAGTATTTATTTTGTGGGTAATTCTCGCCAATCACAACGCTTCGATTAAGCTCTAACAAAGCCAAAGCCAAAGCCAAAGCCAAAGCCAAAGCCAAAGATTGAGTGACTTTTTAGAGCCGATAAGTAAATATTGTCGCTAACTTGGCCTCAAATGCTGCAATTATTGGCAATACCCCAGCTAGTCTGAGGCAATAGCGTTTGCATTTTTGCGCTGTAATATAGGCATAATGGCCTAAAGCTGGGTGCATTGTATGGAACTGTGTCATTTTACCGTCCCGCTTTATTTTCACAGTACATAGTTTTATGCACGCTTTGGCTCACTATTTTATACATCAGGAATCACCGCATGATCAGATCGAGCGCCCAAGTGAATGGCAATATTTTAAACCCTAGGGGCGCTAAGCACTTCCTCTGTCGTCAGTCAGCCGTTGCGAGTGGGTGGGCAACTTTTGTTCAGCGTTTGAGCGCCGTTACTATCGACGAACAGGGTGGTAAGTTAAAGCGGCGCGGTGTCGAAGCAGGGCTCAGTTTTAAATATAAGGGAATCAAGCGATGAAATTTGCCAAATATTGGAAGCAGCAACCCGTGCAATTGGATCGCCCGGTGTTTGAAGAAACAGATGGTAGTCAGACTGAATTTTCGGTGTGGGGTGCATCCAATATCAATGCTACTGAGGCGGCCAATAATGCTGCCGCTCGAGCCGAACAATTTAAGCGTTTTGCCAAGCACGACTTTAGCCGTCAGCAAGACTACGAATACAGTAATGGCTATATCAAAGAGGAGGTCTTAGAAGAAATTACTGCGGCTGACGGCTCAGCGTTAGCAGTTATTACTCGCAACAGTTATGGCGCATCAGTTCTCAATACCGAGTCGGTACTTTTTGGCGATATCGATGTCGTCGAGCTGGGGTTTATCGCACGCATAATGGTGATGCTAGGCGCGGTTAAAAAAGACAAAGACTACTATCTGAAAATGCTCATCGACTACCAAGAACATCGGCCAGAACTAGCAATGCGAGTGTATGAGACTTATGCCGGCTTGCGTTTTTTAATAACCCACAAAACCTATCGGGCTGATGATCTAGAGGTTAAAAAAATGTTCACCGAGCTGGGTGTAGATTCGCTCTATGCACGCTTGTGTCAGCAACAGTCCTGCTTTCGCGCTCGACTAACACCAAAACCTTGGCGTATTGGCATGTCTCGCCCCGCTAGCCGTTACCCGCGCGACGAGCTAGAACAACAGGATTTTTGCCATTGGTTACACCGCTATATTTTAAAATCTAACCCTTGCGTGACGGTAAAACTGCTGAAAATGCTGGGGCAGACATCAGTGCACAGCGATGTGCAGCGAGTTATCGATGTGCATGACAAGATTGCTTGCGGTATGGGAAAGCTGGGATAGGTCGAGTGTTATTCGCAAGCGCACGGGTTCACGATGAAAAAACAATGCGAATGGTTCCCTGGCAGCGGGTTAATGCTCGCAAGTTATTTATTGCAAGTCACTTGTAATACTGTCAAGCAATCAGCTCTGTCACGAGCCTGAGTGCTCTGTATCTAGCAACGTTTTCTATCTTACCGCATGAAAGTTCTCGTCTGGCACTTAAACCCTTGGTAAAACGAGTCAACAATATTGCTCAAGGAGCAACTTCAGGGTGCAGAGTTCAAGTCGATTGATGGTAAACTTGGTGCCACAACACTAGTGGCCAAAGAGAGACTTATGTCGATTACTGACTCAGTACAAATGCAGGAATTTTTACAGGAATGCTCGGCGGCATTCACTGGCGACACCTTTCAGCGTTTAGTGCTGTCTAAGTACCAGGGTAACGATACTGAGTTAAACCGCATTACGCTGCGACCGTTAGTGATTAAAGAGCAGCGCCTGCTGTCGTTCTTATATGAATATCGCACCAATCATGTCACTAAGAATGTCTCTTTAGAAGACTCACTACAGCAGTTTAAGGAGTGGCTGGGGGTAGATTTTTTTAATGCCCATCTCCTCACTGATGACTGGGAAATTCAATTTTCTATTGCCAGTAAAGGCAAGCTAAAGCTAAAAAAATACCGCAACAAAAACACCGCGCTTAAAAAATATGACAGTGCCAAAAACGTTACTCATGATCGCGCTAAAAAACGCTTTGTTGCGCAAGACCGCCCCTATTTAAATGCCTTGGGTGTCACTGATACTAAGGGCGAAATTATTCCGGCTATGTCGCGCAAGTGGAAACAAATCAATAAGTTTATTGAGGTGCTGTCGCGCGCTATTAATCAAACAGGTTTGCACGAACGCGGAGAAGTTCATATCGCTGATTTCGGCTCCGGCAAGGCGTATTTAACCTTTGCCGTGCACGACTATTTTGCCGATCAGCTCAACGTTAACACTCAGGTCACCGGGGTAGAATTGCGTCAGGGGCTGGTAGACCTGTGTAATAAAACCGCCGCTGAGTTAAACCTCGACGGCATTAAGTTTGAGCAGGGCGATGTTCAGCACTTTAAAGCGCAGGGCATTAATATCATGATTGCTCTGCATGCGTGTGATGTGGCCACCGATTACGCTTTGCACATGGGTATTCGTACCGGAGCCGAAATTATTATGTGCTCGCCCTGCTGCCACAAACAAATTCGGCCGCAATTAAAAAGCCCTGCGCTACTAGCACCGCTGTTACAGCACGGTATTCATCTGGGGCAAGAGGCGGAAATGCTCACCGATGGTCTGCGTGCACTGCTACTAGAGGCACACGGTTACGATACTCAGGTATTTGAATTTATTTCGCTAGAACACACCAGTAAAAATAAAATGATATTGGCGCAAAAACGTAAAAAACCACGCGATAATACCGACATACTCAAACAAATAGATGCCATAAAAACGTTTTATGGCATCGAAGAGCATTGTTTAGAAACGCTATTAGCGTCTTAGTCTATTAGCGTTTAGCTCTTTTATACATTCCAACCAGTTTAGCCGTCGCAAAAACCTTTGCGCTGGTCGTTAAAAGCGGTGTTCACAATATGTTGCATAATTGATGTATCGGCATCGCTGCTATCATGCGGCAGCTCCCACACCATCACCCCACTTAGCTGCTCTGTTTGTGCCAAACGTGTTTTTTTCGCAATCATAGGTAGGCCGTTGTAGTAATCGGTTTTACCCTGATATGTGGTGGTATCCACGCAGGCCAATGTTTTGTTATCACTAATAACTTCAGCATAACTGCGCCAGCTAGGCCTGGCATACATTGGCAGGCCCAGTACCATTTTATGCGCTGGCACGCCGCGCTGCTTTCCCCAATAATCAATGGAATTGGTGGCGGCAGAGTAGGGTGAGTGGTCGTCACGGCGCTCGTCATAAGCCATCAGGTTAATCCAATCAAAAGCGGCAATAGCTCTATCGAGGTAGGCATCGGCATGACCACTATCGGTTGCTTTGCTTTTCACACCTATTACCGCAGCGGTCAGTAATTTACCATGTACTCGCAATGCCATTGCCAGTGCTTCAATAAAATCGGCGTATTGGTCGGCCTTTTCAATCCGTGGATACTCCCAATCCATGTCGATACCATCGAGGTTGTAGTCGAGCGTCATCTGCACAATGTTGCCGATAAAGTGCTGACGAGCAATGGGGTCGGCGGCAATCCGCTCATAGACAGAATCAAAGCTGTCTTCGTTACCACGCCAGCCGCCAAAGGATAAAAATAACGATGCATTGGCTGCTTTGCCGCGCGTTAAAAACTCGTTAAACCGCTCATGATTGTATTCTTGAATGGCGCCAGTGGCATCATCGGTTGGGTTCATAAACGAGTAGTTTATGTGAGTGACATAGGGCAGCTGATCGTTGAGTGCCTGCATAAAATTTTTACTGTCGGGACTAACGTAACCAATAACTTTAAAGTCCTGATGGGGTTTAATCGCTGTCGCTGACTCACTAGAGAGCTGACTGTTACAGCCCGCCATCACCACAAGTACAGACCCTAAAACTAATGGGTAAAATAATTGACTGAGTCCTTTAAATATAATGGGCATATGAAACTCTCATAAATCGATTAATTAAAGTATAAATACGTATTACACCTACTTATTATAGTCATAGAATTGAATGCTAAAGCAGCTAATAGGTGCCGTTATTACTCTTTTCGAAAGGCGGAGTTGTTAACCTATCTCAGTAATAGCTGAGTAATAGCGTTGGTACTCATGAATCTCTACACTCGCACTTATTTAAGAGGCTATAACTTTGTTGCTTAGTCACTCCCATATCATGGTCGCCTTTGTCGTTAGCCTGCTGATTTTGATGTTGCTGCACCCCTCTGTGAGCCAGCGGCCTTATGTGCGCTATGCCCTAGCGGCTACAACCTTATTGTGGCTGGCGCTTAACGCCATGATTACTGTGAGTGGTTTGGCACTGGTGGTGACTATAGCGCTGTTGATGGTTGCGGCCATCCATCCGCGAGTTCCATGCTGGGGGCGGCAAGCACTGGCGTTAATATCGACCTTATTGATTCTATTGCTGGCAATAAATAGTCTTCCCGCCGCGCACAAGTCAGTGCTGGTAGCCGACTTTTTTATGGGCAACTCACTCACGCCTTACACTCTACTTGTGAGTTATAACAAAGCCGTGGCAGCGCTTTTGATATTGACTATATGGTGGCCCCATCTCACCGACAAAGGTTCATACACACGCATGACACGTTCGCTGCCCTTGGCTGTTGCCGCCGCTGCATTGATTATTTTAATGGCCTGCAGCATAGGTCTGCAGTGGGACCCCAAATGGTATTGGTTTAGCGCTGTGTTTGTACTGACTAATCTGGCGCTGACCTGTGTAGCAGAGGAAGTGTTTTTCCGTGGGTTGTTACAGCGCCAATTCAGCCGATACTTTTCAAAGTATAAATCTGGCACGTTAGCAGCGCTGTTGCTAGCGTCTCTGCTATTTGGTGCAGCGCACATCGCAGCGGGGTTGGCTTATGCTAGCCTCGCCACACTGGCGGGCTTGGCCTATGGAGTAATCTACTGGCGTTATCGGTCGTTGCACGCGGCTATTCTGTGTCATTGGCTAGTTAATGTTATTCACATCGCTGGTTTTCGTTATCCTTGGGTTCCTAGCTAGGGGAGAAAGCCGTTAAAGGTTATAAAATTGAGGGATATTGTTGATAGTTTTTTTTGCTTGTAGATCGCTGCGCCTATCTACTGAGACCAAACTCAATTCTTCGCTCAATCTTCCATCGCCAAGCTAGTGCTAAATACGTTATAATCTACGTATTGGCTTCAGGGTCCCACTTCTTAGGAAGTGCACTGACACGCTGATATTGCTTTCGGGCAATAACAGTTGGAGCCAACGGGGGCGATTAGGATTCGACGCCGGTGTCAAAACCCAAGGTGCATGTCGTGATGGTAGCGAATCACGTTAATCCAAAGCTGCATACTATTAGTTGCCAATGATGACAACTATGGTGCACAACTAGCCGCGTAAGCAGCTTTTTGAGGCATCATCTAGCGACATAGTTCGCTAGCAGGCTTTAGCAAGGTGCCAGTATCGCGCTACTGACTGTCATATAGAACTGGATCGCTACATCCGCATGTCTGGAGTGGATGAGCTAAAATTCACAGAATCGCTGATTACGTCTTGCCCGTTGGGCTGTAATTGGTTAAATTAATTAACGGATCTAAACATGTAGAGCCGCGGGCAGAGAGCTGGCGGACGGGGGTTCAAATCCCCCCGCCTCCACCAATGCCATAAACAAAAAGGGCCTCCCAGTTAAATCTGGGAGGCCCTTTTTGTTTATGGCATTGGAAGAAAGTGGACTTGAGGCAATAACCCCGGGTTCACAAAATCGCTGGGAGCGATTTTGCACAGCTCGGCTGCCCGTAGGGTGGCGCACAGGGATGTGTGCCATGACAAAGCGTCGGGAGCGATTTGATCCGCGTTAGCGCCCGAAGGGCAAAAGTTAGGACAACTTTTGGATAAATTCCCCACTTCAAATCTGGGGGCCTTTTTTAAGTGTGGGTTGGTTGATCGGTGGTGTGAATGAACCCCCGCCTAACAAGTAACTCATAGGTTTTGTTGTTGCCTCTGCCATCGGTGAGATGTAGCGTTTCATCTTGCTTTGCGACTAGCCCCTCAGCACTCACCTTGATAAAGTTCCAACTCAAATATTATTCAAAGGATTGCTCGTGTACAAAGCTAATGGTCAGCTGACGTTCTCCCCCTCCGATCTCACTACCTACACCCAGAGTCCTTACGCCTCTTGGGTGGAGCGATTCGCGATCGAGTGCCCGCACAACTGCCCCGAGGCAGATGGGGCTGACAGTATGATGACTTTGTTGCAGGATAAGGGCGGCCAACATGAACTCGGTTTACTGGCGGATTTTCAAGCCCAGGGTAAAGCTATTGCCGATATCACCAAGGCTATCGACAAACATCAGGCCACGGTGGATGCCATGGCCGCAGGTGTCGAGGTTATTTTTCAGGCCGCGCTAGAGGCGAACGGCTTTAAGGGCTATGCCGATTTCTTGGTTAAGGTTTCAGGTGCAAGTGATCTCGGCGATTATCACTATGAGGTATGGGATACCAAACTGTCCAAGCAGGTTAAGCCGTCTTTCACCATACAGCTGTGTTGCTACGCCGATATGTTGACGCCACTTCAAGGCAGGCTGGCGTATGAGTTTGTTGTAGCGCTGGGCAATGGCGAGCAGGCTAGGCTCAGAACCGCCGATTACTTCTATTACTACCAGTCGCTGAAGCGCGCATTTTTAAGCAGTCAGCGGCAGTTTAATACCGAGGCTCGCCCCAACCCCGCCGACTCATCCAGTTGGGGGCGCTGGAGCACGGTCGCCAAACAACAACTGCAAGACTGTGACCATTTATCTCAAGTCGCCACCATGAGTCGCTCGCAGATCAAAAAATTTGAGCAAGCCGAAATCGACACAGTGCAACTGTTAATCGATACCCAGCTCGACCGTATACCCGGCATGAACAGCGCCACCTTCAACCGACTAAAAGCTCAGGCCACCATACAGCGCGCCAGCGAAGGCCGCGAAAAGCCATTGTTTGAAGTGGTAAAACCACAGGTGGGCATAAAGCAGGGGCTGGCCTTGTTGCCGCCGCACTCTGACTTGGATGTGTTCTTTGATATCGAAGGCTTTCCCCTTGATGACGGCGGCTTGGAATACCTTTGGGGCAACAGTTACTTCGAGGTATCGGCAACTGGGGAGCGCGGCGTGCGCAAGTTTAAAGACTTCTGGGCTCATAGCCGCGATCAAGAGAAGCAGTGCTTTAAAGACTTTATCGAATGGGTTTACGCTCGCTGGCAGGAAGACCCCGCTATGCACATTTATCACTACGCCAATTACGAGATAGCCGCCTGCCGCAAACTCATGAGCCGCTACGGCGTCTGTGAACACGAGGTCGATCAGCTGCTGCGCAATGACGTATTTGTCGACCTGTATAAGCTGGTTAAAAATGGCCTGCTCATTGGTGAGCCAAGATACTCGATTAAAAATGTCGAACATCTCTACCGAGGCGCACGCGAAACAGCAGTCGGCAATGGTGGCGACTCTGTCGTGGTTTACGAGAATTGGCGCGAGTTAAACGCCCAGGGGCTTGAAGGCGATACCTGGCAAACCTCAAAAATCCTCAGCGATATCCGCGATTACAACATCGACGACTGCGACAGCACCCAAGAGTTGGTCGACTGGTTGCGCGAACAACAAGCCGAATGCGGCATTGCTTACATTGGCTCCAGCGACGTTTCAGAGCCGGAGCTTACAGAGGCAAAGGCCGAAGAGATCAATGCCCGTACTCAGCTTCGGGATCAACTATTAACACGTGCCGAAAACGAAAAAACCACCAACCCAGAGCAAGCCCAATTAACCGAAAACCTCGCCTGGATGCTCGAATTCCATCGCCGTGAAGCCAAGCCGGTATTCTGGCGTCTGTTCGATCGCTTAGGGTTAACCGATGACGAACTGGTCGATGACCTCGACTGCTTAGCCTATTGCCAGCGCACCGAGCGTGAACCCTTTAAGGTGGGTAGGGCTCGCCAGTTCAGTTATGAATACCGCTTCGATGCTAATCAAGAATTTAAGCAAGCCGGTGGCAGTAGTTACTATTTACTCGGTCATGAGGACGAAGCCGGTAAAAACCTTAAGGCCAGCTGGAAGCGCGACGAAAGCGATATGCCCGAAGGCTTAATTGTCTTGCAGGCAAAGGCCGAGCTGCCCGACATCATCAGCCTGATACCCGATGAATACATCAGTGCCGATATTATTGCCAAGTCGCTGGAACAAGTGGTTAAAGCCTATGCCAGCAATAGTCTCGGCCAAGCCGCCATTATCGATTTTTTAAAGCGCACTGCACCGCGTATTCAGGGCCGGCAATCGGGTGATGCAGTGGTCTCAAGCTTTGAGCCCATGGAGCGTTTGGAGCAAATCAAAACCGCTATTGCTCACCTAGACAACTCCTACCTCGCCATTCAAGGCCCGCCGGGTGCAGGTAAAACTTTCACCGGTAAGCACGTAATCGCCGAGCTATTACAGCAAGGCAAAAAAATTGGCATCTGCTCCAACTCCCACAAAGCCATTAACAATTTATTGCTGGGTACCGCGGTTCACTGTAACGACAACAATATCGATGCCTACTTTGCCTGTAGCAAAGACACCGACCCGGCCCTGCTTGAGCAAGGCGTCTGTATTTTAAAAAATACTGAAATAGCCAACCACCTCGATGGCGCTTGTGTCATTGGTACCACGGCTTGGGGCTTTTCCCGCGATGATCTCGCCGATGAATTCGACTATCTGTTTATCGATGAAGCTGGTCAAGTCAGTGTGGCCAACTTAATCGCCATTAGTCGCGCCACCAAAAACCTGATCCTGATGGGCGATCAAATGCAGTTAGGCCAGCCCGCCCAAGGCACACACCCAGCCGACAGCGGCCTGTCTGTACTCGACTATCTACTCCATGACACACCCACCATTCCCGATAACATGGGTGTATTCCTCGGCACTAGCTATCGCATGCACTCACAGGTCAATCACTTCATCAGCGAAGCTATCTACGAGGGCAAGCTCGACAGCGACCCCAACAATGACCGCCAAGTTATTGAGGTGCCAGCACATTATCGAGCAGCCAATATCTCAGGCCCACTGAATTTAGAGGCTGGCATCATCTATCTACCGGTCGAGCACGAGGGCAACAGCCAAGCCAGCGATGAAGAGGTTGCAGTTATAGCCTTGCAAGCTCGCCAGCTACTGGGCAGAAGCTTTACAGATAAAGATGGCAAAAAACGCCCCATCAACTGGAGCGACATCTTGTTTGTCGCACCCTACAACCACCAGGTGAATAAGTTGCGCGAAGCCTTAGTGCAACTGCCCGGTGGCGACGACGCCCAAATCGGCAGCGTCGATAAATTCCAGGGGCAAGAAGCTCCCATTGTATTTTTAAGCATGTGCGCCAGTGACGCTAATGCCTCACCCCGGGGCATGGACTTTCTATTCGACAAACACCGCATTAACGTCGCCGTTAGTCGTGCCCAGAGCCTAGCTATAGTGGTCGCCAGCCCAAAACTGGCGCAGTCACAGGCGGGCAATATTAGGCAGCAAAAGTTGGTGAATGTGTTTGCGCGGTTGGTGGAGGGTTGAACGCTGCATAGCGCCAGCCCCTATCTGCGGTTATCTTACTGCCGATGCTCAAATACAGTCGCCGATGGTAAAGAAACCGATGCTGTTTGGTCCGGCTTGGGCCAAGAATAAGTAAGGAAAATACGTAACAGGCATCTTTTGAAAGCAATACAATATTCCTAGCCCAGTAGAGGCCTAAAACTTGGCCAACTATTTATTTGAATCCCTGCAATAGGTGACAGTCGCTATTTATGGGCATATTTGACAGCTACCAGCTACCTAAGGGCAGGGGCTTTTTTACATCGCTTATTGAGTACATAGTTATGAAACTGAAGGCTTTATTTTTTTCATCCGTTATATTATTTCTAGCCGGCATTACTATGCCAATGTTTTCATTAGAAAAATTTATGGTGTTTGGCGAGACCTTTTCAATTATTAAAGGGATTACAATTTTATTGTATGAGGGCAATTTTCTTATTGCGCTCATACTCATCACCTTCAGCCTTGTTGGACCAATTTATAAATACTATATTTGCTGGCAATTAATAGCAGTGGAGTTCGAGTTTAGCGATAGGTATGAGATTCTAGTGAATAGGCTAAATAAAGTGGGTAAATGGGCTATGGCCGACGTGTTTGTCATTGCGATTTTAGCTTCAACTATAAAGCTAGGGGTATTAGCAGATATGAGTATTCACAATGGTCTTGTGGTTTTTTCTTTGGGGGTGATACTGGCTTTAGTTTTATCGTCATATTTGACAAAGGGTTATTCTATGCAGAGGACCATAATTGGTTAGATTGAGTAGGGAGAGTAAATAGTAATGGCAGAGTAATGGGGTCAAAGTGAGTTAACTTTTATCCTTTGGCCTAGCCTGCCTAAGACGAGAGGGGTTTACATTACCAATTTTGGTTTTTTAATCCCGATTTAATCTGGCTTTTGAATTTATCGTTTACCCGCGTCGAGCTAATATAGACAACACGTGAAAGCCGTTATTGTTGAGTTTAATAACAGGCCTAAAAAAAAGTTACAGTATAAAAAATCCGCGCAATGAATGACCCATCACATGGCTGCAATGGCAGCTTAAACTGGTAAATACATCGGTGTTGAATCGGCCAATAGCAAGCAGTAGAGAAACATCTAAACGTTAATGCAGCAGAGCTTGCTATTACGCCATGCTGGCTCATTTCATAGCATGCACTTCACGCTCTCGTTTGTTGATTATTCGCACCTAAAAAAAAGCCCGCTTGCGCGGGCTTTTAAGTTTTTATCGTTTATCGACACGTTAACCGAATGCCTTGCTTAATAGACGGTTTTTTGTCTGAAGCGAACACTTAGAAACTAAAGTCAACGCCGATAATCGCCGTGCGAGGCTTGTTGCCACGAGCGCCATAAGGGCTGCGCGAAACAATTGCCTGTTCGTTAAGGATGTTGTCGACCTTAACATAGGTGCTGGTGTTAGCGGCAACGTCAATGCGTGCAACGAAGTCTATAACAAGCAAGTCTTCAGTCTTGCTAAAAGTATTGTTATCAGCTTGATTACAGCCTGTTTCGGTGCAGCTCGAGCTTACATAGTTGGCACGTAGATGACTACTCCAGCGGTTAGCAACGACACCGGCAGTCAGCGCTAGCTGGTTTTTAGGTATATAGCGGATTTCATCACCCTTAGTATATTCGCCGCCATCGGCCGTGGTAGTAATCTCAGCATCTGTGTACGTATAGGTTGCACTGAGTGGGAACGTTAGGCCGTCGGTGGCAAGACCATTATAGGCTAGCACCGCTTCAAGACCTTGCACCTCAGACTCACCCAAGCTGTACGAGCCGGTGGTGGCATCATTGTCACAGGGGTTAGCATCAGAACAGTTTTGCACGGTATTTTCATAATCGCTGTAGAAGCCGATCAGCTCACCGCTGAGATCGCCACTGTTATAACGACCACCAAATTCATAGTTAATCGACAACTCAGGCTCGGTGCCATCTTTGGCGCCACCGCTTGGCAATGCCATGCCTTTATGGGCACCGGCGAGTAACTGAAACGCATCGCTGACCTGATAGGTGAAGGCAGCACCAGGCAGCCATTCCTCTACCGAGTTGCTACGGGTGCTCGCCAATACATTGCGGTTGTTATCATCGTATTGCTGGCGCTCGGTTTCGGCATCTTCATAGCGCAGCGCCAGCGTCACGTTTAGCTTATCGTTAACCGCGATAGTATCAACTGCCCAGAAGCTAACGGCGTCGCCGCTCTCGATACGGTTGTTGCTGCCCTTGATGACACCACCGGTGTGGTCGCCAACATAGCTAAGGTTGCCATTAGAATTTTGATACCAATCTTCTTCAGGCTGGTAACGATCCATCTCATCGCTGTGAACTCTAACCCCGGTGTTTAACTGGTGAGCAATAGAGGCGCTGTTGAAACTATAATCGGCCGCCAGCTGGAAGCCTTGAGAAGTGTATTCACGATTGTTGTGCTTAATTTCCAAGTCGGCTTCGGCGGTACCGTCAAGAATATTTTGTGCTCCTTGGTCGCCATTGTTAGCGTCGCCGATGACACCACTAATACCGCCGCCATTGATTTTGTTAAGCTTAAACCAGTCACGCTGATACTTTGCGTAGTAGGCCAAGGCAGTCACATCTAAACTGTCGTTAACACTGATTAAGTAGTTGACAGAGGCAGCGGTGCGATCATTATTCATCTGGTCTTCGGCGGTTAAACCGTAGCGACGATCTGGGTCGGTATCGAAGTTTGCATCGGTAGTGCCTGCATAAGACTGGTCAGAGCTCTCCTCGGCATACTGCACCTTCAAATCAAGCTGCTGGTACATACCATTGCCGCCCGTTGGCGTATTTAAACGAAACTTGGCCATTACATCTTGCTTATCAAAGCCGGCATCGTTACTGGAGTTATCGATATCATGAAAGCCGTCGCTGCCGTATTGCTGGCCTTCAATTAACCAGCCGTAGATATCACCCGAACCGCCAATATTACCGAGCGCACGGTGGCTGTTGTTCTCGCCGTATTCCGCTTTGATGCTACCGGCCAAGTCTTCGCTAGGAATCGGGGTAGAGATAAAATTCATCGCACCGCCGACAGTGGCGGGGCCATAGGCCAATACTGGTGTGCCTTTGAGCACTTCGACGCCAGACATTCTGCTGGTGGTTGGAAAGTAGTAGGCTTCTGGGTTTGAGTAGGGAGCCGGAGCAACCAATACACCGTCTTCCATTACCGTTACCTTGCCGCTTCGCTCGGTGCCCGAACCACGGATACCGATATTAGGACGAAGGCCAAAGCCTTCTTCCGATGTCGCATATACACCCGGAATATCAGCCAGTACTTGGTTGATATCGGTAAAATTGAACACCGCAAGATCTTCACTATCTAACACAGTGGCTGAACCAGCAGTTGTTTGAGCGTTACTCTTAGAGCCAATAATCGTGACTTCTTCGAGGTAGCGTAGATCAGATTTGTTGGTTTCTGATTCTGCATAAGCAGCAGTAGAGGTAGCCATAGCAATGGCAATTACGAGCGGGCGAGTTTTAAACACGGTACATATCCTAGGTGGTAAGGTCTTGAAAGCATGATGATGATTTTGTGCCGGCGATGATATACAAAATGATAATGGTTATCAATAGCAATTGTTAACGATTGGCATTGTATTTAGCGTTTGTAATTAAGTTTTTTATCTGGTCACAAGCGGATAGGAAAATCAATAGGACAGCCGTCAATCAAAACTTGGATTCAACATCGAAGTGCATAACTTGAACGGGTAGGAAAGGCGGTCAGTCACCTGTAGGCTAAGCCTTTAAGTATGCAGAGCTTTGAATACTCAGATAAAAATAATGTTTGGTCTTTAAGTGCTTGATCCTGTTCTTGGTATGGTCCTTGATAACGATAAAAAGCGATCGGTTGAACCTCATGACCATGCAGTTGCATATTTCGCATTTCAGTACCCACAAAGGTTTCTGATAAAACGGGATAACTTGCTAATATATATGCAATTTTTTTGATGAGATGTCTCTCGATTATAGTTTTTTAGTGAAAATTATTTACTGTTTTAAACAGTTGGCATGTAAAAACTATTATAAGTAGTAAGCAATATAGGCTTAGCAAATTTAATGCCACAACGAAATAAAATTAATAAGGTGTATTTATGAATATTGGATTCATTCAGGCGTTGAGGCAGTGGGAGCCTTATTTGAATCAAGCGAACATCAGTACTAAGATGCCTAATGGGTGACAACATTACTAACGGCTGTGCTCAAACTTATGTTATCTATTAAAATTCTATAATGATCGAAGTTGTGATTCTTGCTATCGCCCTCAGTATGGATGCCTTTGCGGTATCCATTGGTTTGGGCTCAAAAAAATATGATTCGGATAAACTGGCCTTGCCTCTGCCTATTCTGGCCGGCCTGTATTTTGGTTTGCTGCAGGGGCTGATGCCGTTACTTGGTTATCTTGGGGGCAGAGGCGCGCTGAGTTTTATAGAGGGTTTCGCCAATTTTATTGCTTTTTTTCTACTACTATTAATCGGTGCCAAGATGCTCTTTGAAGCCTACAGTGAAGGCGTGGCAGAAGAGATCGCCATCATTAGTCATCGAGTAATGTTGACGCTGGCCATAGCCACCAGTATCGACGCATTGGCGGCGGGCTTTAGTCTTATACTATTGAATGTAAATGTGTATATCGCCTCGCTGATAATTGCGACAATCACCTTTTCCTTTAGCTGGCTCGGTGTGAAGATAGGTGCGAAGACCAGTAACTGGTTGGAAAGCCGCGCCGAGGTTTTCGGCGGGCTGATTTTGATAGGTTTGGGCTTTAATTTTTTGCTGTTTTAACAATAAATGGGTATTGGGTATAACAGGATTTATCGGCTACTAAGACGACGTGACTCTGCACTAGCATGCGTTGCAACCGATTGAAATTAAACATATAGCGGGTTCATAAGGTTTAAGAAATCGCTGCGAATAAGAGTCGTTAGTTTTTACCTGATCAACAAAATAGAGGCGCTGGTTACTCTGTTTTATGTGCGGCATGTAAGCTTGGAGTGCCTAGCTGAATAGCACTTACTTAAGCTCATATGCCTTTACTTATTGGGCCTGTCGTTACTGCAGTACTTGAGCATTAATCAATACAAAGCGGTTCATTGCTGTGACGGTACTGACCTTATTTTATAGCGCTATTTATATAAACTCTGCAGCCCCGCAGCTAATCGATTTAGCCAAATAAATCAGTGCTATTTAGAGCCGATCTTTTCTTTTACAAGTTTCTTGTGATATTTAAAAAAGTCGCTGCGCTGCATGTTATAAGTGCGGTTAGTGCTAAGGTATAGCCAGATTATTTTTTTCGCCAAGCGCTATTTTTAGGTTTGATGTAGTTACCCGCAGTCGTTCTTTTGATAGCATTTTTGCCTGCACGGTTCTCTATTTGTGCCAGTGTCACTTTGTTGCTGTTGGCGATTTGTTGGTATTTGGCTTTGCGTTTTCGGTTAATATCCGCAATTAGCCCTTCTAACTTAGTACTGGACTTGCCAACGCTAGCGAGGTAACCATTGTCCAACTCTCCAACCAAACCTTGCGACTTAGCCTGCTGCAAGTCTAAAGCGCTGGCGGCCATTGGAAGCCATAGCAGCATTAGTATTGTTAATTGTCTTGCGAATTTTACCCAGTTCAAATTGTTCATACGGTACCTTCTTGTAGAAAAGTTATGGGAATGGCTATCTGTGCTATTGCTATGCATTAAAATAAGCCGCTCTCATCGGAGAACACATCATCGATTTGCCTATCGACTTTGACCAATATCTCATGTTGAATTTTCAAATTGATATTAATGGTAATCGGCTCGCTGGGTACCGCGATCTGCACAGTTGGGGTACATCCAATAATTGCCATGATCACTATTAATATTCCAGCGCTTTTAAGGTTTTGATTGTTCATTGGTGATGTCCAGTGAGTATATGTAGTGGCTATTGTTCAAATTGATCCTCTATGCCATCCAATATTTTATTGTTCAGACGCAGATACTCCAGCAGTGGAGCGAGTTCATTTTCCAATGCTATATTAAAATTTGTTGCTCGGCCTGAATATACTAGAGGGTTGTTACCCTTTAATTCTATACCCAGCGTTAACAATAAATCTGGACTCAAATTAACACTACTTTGGAATTCATCATAGTGAAAATCCTTGAGTAATTGCACGGCCAAATTAAGTTGATTGCCGCCGCCGAAGTCCTGGTCGGTTAAATCGCTGCTGTAATTGATAAGACCTCCGGGGTCGCGAGCGATCAAAGTACCATCGCTGATGACAATACTATTTTCATTGATGATTATCGGCAGAAGTCCATCGACTCTGCCAGTCATTGCCAGTCCTTTATATTCCAGCAGTTGTATCAGTTGCTTTGAGTCCCAGTTATCAATCTTCAGTTTGAATTTGTTATGGTTCTTATGAGGTACATAGGTAAAGGGCTCAGCTGAATAAAGACTGCCGCCAAGTAGCTTTAAGTTTAATTGATTAATGCTGAACTCAGGCTGAATCGTGCGTAGTGTGGCGGTGTCCGGCAAGTTAAAAACAACCTCGCCTGTTGCTCTAAATTGCTTTATGGGAGTTGCTGGATTGGTTTCTTCTAGGCTTATTGTTAAGGGGCTGCTGGAACGAAGGCGTTGTGAGCCTGTGAGCTGGGCATAGACTGAGAGCTCTTTTATTGGCGTGCCAGCATAGTTGCCAGAGAGATTTTCGAGTGAAAGGTCGATCTCTTTTGACCACTGGCGCCAGTCTAATGATGTTCCAGTGCTGTTAATTGTTGCGCTAAACTGACCATCATCGACCCGTATATTTGTAGGCAACAAGGAAGGGAGCAAAGCAAAGGCCTGATCGAGTTGTTTGATGACTAGCTGGCCCTGCCATTGGAAGTCTTGTGTTGGGGGCTGCCATCTTATTTGGTGTTGAAGTTGAATGTCGCCCGCAGGTAAATTGCTGTTAAGTTCTGCGCTCAGGTGGTCGGTATGCCAGTTAAGGTTGAGTTGGTGAGCGTTATTGGGCAATACAATATCATTGATTTTGCCCGATAAGGTTGCAGCTGCATTTAGCCTTAGGCTCTGACTTTGCTCAATGCTGATATCGTTTAGCGTTAGCTCAATTTGGCTGGTTTGATTAGGTGCATCGAGGTGCAGCAGGCTCTGCGAGTTAGTGAGATACCAATGCTGAGGACTCAACTTTATGGTGGTTGCGGTAGCTAATTCCAGCTTTACCGAACCAGACTGTGTTGTTGTATCTCGAGGTTGGTCTAGCAGGGTAAAGTCAAGACTGAGTTGAGCTGGCCGCACTAACTCACCTCCTCCCCGCAGTAAGGTAAGGTCAAACTTATGTTTTAGGTCGTATTTCATATTGCTGATGGCGATATTCATGGGGCGATAGTGAGCTGATAAATCTATCAGTTGGTGTGTCGCCAAACCGGTTATGCGGACATCATCAAGCCAGTTGTTGTTTTTAGTAAAGAGAGACGGATGCGAGATATTAGTGTTAATAATGGTGGCGCCGGCCATTGCTGACAGCGTTAGCTCTGGTTGCAACTGTTGAATATGTCTGCGTATGGGAAGCCAATCATATAGCTCGCCGTAATCAATTTCTGCGTCCACCAACCAGTGCCAGTGGTTAGCTTGATCTGCTTTTGCAGGTAAACCTGTTGCCGACTGCAGTTGCGCATTGAACTTTATCGGTTCTGTACCTTGAGTTGTCTGTATAGCTCGAATGCTCAGGCTGTGGTCGGGCTTACTGTGTAAAGTAATTTGGTGTTCGCGTTCAAAAAATACAGCATTAACGGCGAGTGTGAGCTGTTCGTTTTGAAGCGTTAGGTTTGCGCTTACAGGGTTGAGCTGCACATGTGGTGCCCCAGATTGATTAAACCATTGAAACTGCCCGATTTGCCCCGATTTCAACGGCAGTTTTTTTAAGTATTGTTGTGGCAAGTAGTCGAATAGTTTGTATGCATCGTTTAATGACGGTGTCGGTTTCAATACGGCAGAGGATTGTTGTGGTGTATTGAAAGTGGTCAGGTGAACACTGTTTACGGTCAAGTTTCGTGCTTGCCCCTGAACTAGACTCATGAAATTGTAGTCAATATCCAGCTGTCGCATGACCAGCGTATAACGGTAGCTTCGCCATTCGCCACTCAGCTTAATGGTATCTATAAATAGATGATTGAAATTGATGTTAACCGCGCTGCTTTCTATCGTCTGGATCCCCGCGGTTGTCAGCTCATCGGCGAACAATATTTGCGCTGTGTCTACAGCCTTAAAGGTAAGTACAGCCCAGCAGGTCATAAGCACAAGCAGAGCGGTCGCCATGAGAAAAATGATGCTTTTAATGGTTATTTCAAAAGACCAGCGGGCAAGTGTTTGAATAGTCAGTAGGGTCATGTTGTCGTGGTGTAAGCGATTAGATGTTTTACATTACCCGAAAAAAGAGGCGGGGTACATTTAGCTTGTATGTGGTATTTAGCCATAGCCACCCATTGTAATGAGATGGTGCTCTAACACCGAGTGTCATTGAAATTTGAGTATGGGGTTTTTACCGATAAAAGCGGCCAGTAAACGACTAAATATTAATGCATAGGTGTAATCATATTGAGGGCGTCTAGCGTGGGATTGTGCGCATTGTAGAGGTTTACCCCTATGGGTAAAACGCAAAAAATACGGTTATACAACTAAAAACTGTTGTACAAGTGGTACTTAGATGCGGATAAGGCGCGATAGGCTCGGTAGCCAAATCAAGCATTGCTAAATGCAGAAAACATATCGCCCGCGGTTACATCATGTGTAAGAGCGAGCGATAAGAGAGCCGCTACCTAGCCATTAACTTAAGCCTATACTATAAAATTTAGCAAACAGTGTGAGGCTAGCTTAGTTTAATCAAAAGCCAGTACCGTTTATTTTTTGTTTTTTGTTTTTTGTGCAATATTCTTTCTAATTTCATCGTATTTAGATGTTGTCAGTTTTTTTACAATATTTTGGCTAAGTACAAGGCCGGCAAGTACATTTTTTTTAGCCTCACTGCCGCAATCTTCAAACTTTTCTTGCTTGGACGTTGCTAGGGCTGACTTTTGTACTGCGATTATCTTCTCGTCATTTTGAAAGGACGCCACAATCATTGTAAATTGAGCGGTATACCAATCAAACTCTTTAGATTCCGATTCGCTGAGTAATTTGCATCTTGAATTTAAATTCCAAGCGGCGGCTACGATCTCATACCCATCATAGAGTGACGCTCTCACTTTTTCTTGATTTTTTTGCTGTTGTTGTTGCTCGCTTAATTCAGCCGATGCCGATATTGAAAATGCCATTAATACGAGAAGCTTTAATGTGAGTTTCATGAGTTATTCCAGTGTTGTGTTAACATTTTATGCAATGCCACAGTGGTGTCATTTTTTAATCGCTGTGATACTTGTTTAAATTAATCCGCGGCCAAAATGATTAGTTTTGCTCAAGTAAACTAACCTGCCGTGAGATCGTTTGACGCATTATATTACGTCTTTCGCTAATCTATTCAACTTCCTATGGTTTTGTTAGCACTTAATACCTGAACGGACGCTATTGATCCTAATATTGGGTCCCCTAAACGACTTGTTGAACGTTGATGTGGCTTCATCCCAAAATTGATTTCAATCAGTACAGCATAATGCGCATAAAAAATGCTCCGGTCTTTCGAACGGAGTTTTTTCTACCTAGCCATAGCAACCGCTATTTATAATGAAATAAGCTAGCGGGTGGTATTTAAATATGTCCGTTTCTCAGTGCGAAGCTGTTCAACTTTATTGCCAATCTGCTGCGGCGTTAATATTTCGTCTTTAACAAACAGCATCCAATCGATATTTTGTTCGTAGGCGCGCGGTGTGAACGAATCGACCAAGCCGTTATTAATAAACCACAGATTAAAGTTAATTGACATGGGAGTTTCAGGATAATATTCGCCGCCTTGAACCGTTTGTAATTCACCATCTAAGTAATAGCGCATTTCCGAGCCATCGATCTGTACTACCAATTGTTTACAGCCGGCTTGGTCTGTGGCACTGGCAAAAGACAAGCTGTCTTGTATCCAGGGCTCAGCTTGGTAGGTTTCCCAAGACGTAAAATAAAGCGTATGCGTATTCTGCCCTAAGCCACCATTGGGCAAGTACTCAAAGTCTATTTCACTGTAATTGGGGTCCATCGGGTATTGATCCACCCCAAAAACTGCTCCTGCGTTTCCGCGATACGACCGCCAAGCAAGGTGGAAGTGCTGTTTTTTCAGGAGCAAAAAACTGCCATTACATCCCTGTAAATAAAAAGCCCACGCCCTAGAAGAGGCGCTGGCTTTTTATTCGCCAGCCAATAAGACTTACTGCACTAACTGCCAGTTTTCACCTTTGTCGTAGTGACCGACAACACTAGCCTGCGCGGCGCTGGCATTGTTAAGGATAATTTTAACGGTGCCTACCGCCGGTTTGCGCCAGAGGATATCGTCGATACCGTCGCCGTTGTAGTCCCCGACCGCCTGCTGCCAAGCGCTGAACTTGGCATTGTGATTAACGCCGTTGGACTGACCTCCAGTGTCATTGGACACGGCAATTTTGACTTCACCAGAAGCCGGGCGACGCCAGAGGATATCGTCGCGGCCATCGCCGTTAAAGTCGCCCACGGTAGCGGTCCAGGCATTGAAACGGGTAAAGTGCGCAATCACACTTAACTGCTCACCGCTGACACCGTTGATCGCCATCTTGACCTCACCAGTATTAGGTTTACGCCAGAGGATATCGCTGCGGCCATCGCCGTTAAAGTCACCCACCGTTGCCGCCCAGGCGCTCCACTTACTGAAGTGCACGCTGACTACGCCTTGATTACCCATAGCGTCACTCAGCGCCACCTTGACCTCACCGGTACTCGGCTTGCGCCAGAGGATATCGCTGCGGCCGTCTCCGTTGAAATCACCGATTTGATGATTCCAAACACTGTAGCGGCTGAACAGGGCCTCCTCGCGTTCAGTAGAGTCCTCGGTCGCTGATATAGCTACCTTCACCTTACCTGACACCGGCTGGCGCCAGAGGATATCGTCGATACCATCGCCGTTGAAATCGCCGATGCTTGAGGTCCAATCTGAATCGCGACTCTGCAGCTCGATACTTTCCAGCATGGCGCCGTCGACATTGCTCAATTCAATATTGGCTTCGCCGCTAACGCTGTGGCGCCATAATAAGTCGATACGTAGGTCGCCGTTAAAGTCACCCTTCTGTGCGGTCCAATCAGAGGAATTCGGCTGCATGTTAATAGCATTTGCTTGCGCGCCCAGTTCATTATTGATCACTAGCTTTACATCGCCACTGGACGACTTGCGCCAGAGGATATCGGCACGATTATCGCCATTAAAGTCACTAGTGGTATAAATCTCGGCATTAGAACCAGAGCTGCTGCTTGAAGAGCTAGAAGAAGAACTGCTAGAGCTACTGCTTGAAGAGCTAGACGAACTGCTGCTGGAATCTGAAATAATTTGCTTTAACTTAATGTCATCAACATAAGCTGAGGCACCATTACTGGAGGGTAACCAGAAAAAAACCTTAACCGACGTGGTGTTGGCATCGGTAGTAAAAGTAATTTGGCGATATGTATAATAGCTATTATTTATATTATAAGAGCCGATATCAATATCATTTTGGTCTTTTACCCCTAGTACAACGTACTTAGAGCTATTACTGATTTTTGCATAAGCCGACAAGGTGTAGGTTGTAGAGGGTTGCACGTCTACCCATTGGTTTATTGAACCACTATCGACCAATTTTAGTGCTGAGCCACCCGTTTTAGCATCAGTTGTTATTGTTGGAGAATTCCATAACGACCAGTTCGTTAAGCCTTGCTCAAAACCACCATTAGCAACGTCAACGGGAGCAACGATTTTTTCAATATTAAACTCAACCATAGTCAGTGTGTTCGGCTTAATAGTCGCCAAAAAACCACCCGAGGCATTGTTCCATAAGCTTATATTCGATAATTCTCCGGGGTCACTAAAACGAAAGGCACTTGCTACCGAAACTGTGTTGTATCCGTTAATAAAAAATTCTGCATTTTCACTGTTATTTTTTTTATTTAACACATAAACATAGGCTTTATCGCCTTTAATCACTGTGGCTGTCATGAGTTGACTATCGCTAGAAGTACTGCTGACTAAGTCACCACCAACAGTATGCTTGTATAACTCAAAAACTTTAGCCATGGGAGCGGGGTTATAATTGTCATCAGAGTTGACGAGAGATTGCGATCTTCCTGTTGAGCTGCCATTCCATTGTGTTGTCCACATTGCTGCTAATTCAAGACCGCCTTGAATAAATTGTAACTGCATTTCTGAGGCCATTAATGCGGTTTTAAATGGGGTATGTTCAGGGTTTACATTATGATCACCTGGACCGATGTTCCACTCTAAAGAAGCTAGTTTAATATGAGGTTTGCCGAGGGCAGCGGTAAAGTTATTAAAATATGCAATTTCTTCAACAAAAGTGCCACCATCATACCAGGCGGTATCATTTTCCATCGGGGTTACTGCTTTCCAAGCGTCCCAGGTAGAAACGCCCCATTTCCAGTACCAATGTACGTCGATATAATCGATGTTATTGCCAGCCACATTAATTAATGTGGTGTAATCATTAGTGCTTGTTCTTATATCAGCTTTCCAGTTAGCAATAATTTTCGCATTGGGTATTAAAGATTTAATTTCGTTGGCATATAGATTAAGTTGCTCAGCATAAATTTGTGGCGTCCAATGCTCTCCGTCGCCATCTCTATCTTTGTTGTAACCATTACCTTCATGGTAGGTTTCGTTATCTAAATAAAAATATTTAACATCGAAGTCCTTCGACTGACAATATTTAATCATATCGATAGCTTCTTGAACTGCTTCGGTTTGTCTATCCCATTCGATACCCGAGCTTAAGTTAATACCCAACATTGGCTCTGTGCCTGCGGCCTTAGTCAGTGCTATGTATTCATCTAAGTCCATATACTGAGAAGGATCTTGGTTGGAAGCAGAATTATAACTAGGGTTCCATTTATCAACCCAGCCAACCCCGGTTAGATCATCCCAGTGGTACATGGTGGCAACGGTACCACCAGGCCAGCGCAAAAAACTCGCGCCAACATCTTGATATAACTGAGCCATAGTGCCATCGGCATAAATAGCGTCGGCTTCTTCAGAATAAACAAGCCCGTGTCCTTGTATCATCGGATGAACAGAGTGGCTGATGTTGTTACCATCAATAACAATATCGACTTTAGCGTATGCAATTTGCCCGCTCGTACATAACAATAAAAAAACTAAAATTAAATTTTTTCTCATAACATTTCTCTTGTGTTTTTTATTGCCAGAAAGAACAATTTATCTGTCCCTATCATGCTAGTGCTGTTGTTAATTGCTGACCATACTGATTGATATCAACACATACCTGTAAGAGGGCTTTAGCTAGAATTTTGTAGATATACATCTACAGTCATAGTCATGAGTCTTGCGTTAGCAGTCTGTGTAAAGTTTTCGCAGTAGAAAGCGTTGAGCTCATAGGAGTCATCCATAAGGAAGCTTTAGTTGCCTGATGGACAGCAAATATGTCGCACAAACACTATTTGAGCCCATAATATTTTTTTAAATATTACCAGAGGCGCGTATATGGGTCATGCGAAATGATGTTGAAATTGACCAGTTAGTGGTGATATGGCAGATAAGTTACAGTTTGGTGTAGATTGGGCACGAAGCTTTGCTATCACTTAATTTGATGATACCTATCGCACACTCAGAACTTACAGCGTGAACAATGACAGCCATAAAATCAGTAGCAAGAGTCTTTTGCCTTTAAGCTATCTTTGAAGTAATAGGTGTCGATAGGGCCATTTAAAAAAACCCTAAGCTGGCTATATCAGTAGATTAATGTACCACGAAGGAGGTCTGGGTACTTTCAATCTTGCGCTATCGTCATAGCTTTACAGCGTGTTAAATACATTCAGGCTATAGCATCCAGATCACAAATCTTGCGGATATAAGATGCTTCGCAGCGATCTATCGAGCAGTTTTTAGGCGCACTAAGGTTTAAAAGGTTATTAAGTGATAGTTGTTATCTAATTTGCGGCATATCTTTACAGTAACGTTCGCGGAACCGGTTCGGGGCGCCTGAAAAGGATTCCAGTACTGAATGAACAGCGTTAGCTTATATTTATACTATTAAAGTAAGATTTGGATGGTAAGCAACAGTGTGAGCCTAAAATAAAGTACTCACCCCGTAGAAGGCATGACTTGATTTAGCGATTGTGCTCTTTCATCACGGCAGACTTTTGACGATTCCAGTCTCTCTCTTTTTCCTGATTCCGCTTGTCATGATCTGCCTTACCCTTGGCTAGACCAATGGCGGCTTTAACCATATGTCCCTTCCAGTAAAGCGCGGTGCAGACCACGGTGTAGCCTTTCTGGTCGGTGCCCTGCTGCATCTTGCTGATTTCTTTGCGGTTTAGCAGCAACTTGCGATTGCGGGTGGGTTCGGTGACAAAGTGGGTGCTGGCGGTGTTCAATGGTTGAATCTGCAGCCCCATTAAAAAAGCCTCGCCATTTTGGAAATAGACATAGCTGTCGGTGAGCTGACACATGCCCTTACGCAGGCTTTTTACTTCCCAGCCCAGCAGCACCAAGCCCGCCTCAAATTTTTCATCGATGTGATAGTCGAAGCGCGCCTTTTTGTTCTGCGCGATAGTGTTGTCTGATACTTTATTTTTTTTCTTAGCCATGCAGTAAATTATATAGAGTCAGTGGCAGCATGAATACGACGCGCTGGGTCAAAATACAGGTAAAATAGGCGTTTATCTTAGTTATTGTATAGTTTTTAGCCATGTCTGATATTTCTAGTGCATCACTCCCTGACTCGACCCTTACAGAAAGCTACCTGCAGCGATTCAGTGGTATCGGTCGATTGTACGGTATGAATGAATTGCCTAAGTTAGCCAAAGCGCATTTTGTCGTGATCGGTATAGGCGGCGTTGGCACTTGGGTTGCCGAGGCTTTTGCCCGCTCGGGTATCGGTGAGATTACCCTGATCGATATGGATGATATCTGTATTACTAACAGCAACCGACAGTTACATACGCTGGCCTCGACCATCGGTCAGTCTAAAGTTGCGGTCATTGCCGAGCGTCTGCGCGGTATTAACCCGGAGATTATCGTACATGAAGTAGAGGACTTCGTTGAGCGTGAAACCGTGGCTGAGCAGATTCCCGCCTCAGCCGATTTAGTGGTCGATGCGATTGATGTGGTCAATGTAAAGGCGGCGATTATTGCGCACTGTAAATATCGCAAAAAACTGGTGCTAACGGTGGGTTCAGCTGGCGGCAAGCGCGACCCGCGGCAGGTGACGACTCGCGATTTGAGCAAAACAACGGTAGATCCGCTGTTGGCAAAGACTCGCAATTTTTTACGGCGTTTTTATAATTTTAGTCGTAATGCCAAAAGTAACTTTACCGTGGAGGCAACTTTCTCGACTGAGCAAATGGCTTACCCAGATGCTGATGGCGGAGTGTGCTCGACAAAAGAGGGCATGGCAGACGGCATGAAGCTGGATTGTTCAGGTGGCTTTGGTTCGTCAACTATGATTACCGGTACTTTTGGCTTTGTGGTCGCGTCGCGGTCAATAGAAAAGTATTTAGAGAAATTGCGACGAGAGATTAGATTTAAGGCTGATACTGATCTAACAGGCTAGTTTATCGGGGCTAGGCCGCGCTTTTTATAGACGCTAGCGCGGCATACGACCACCAAGGATGATGGGAGTATCTAAGGGCATAAGTGCAGGCTGGTCAGGAGCGCTTGGCTAGTGTTTATCAAGCGCCAGCGACAGTGCTCGTTTGGCTAGGGCTAAAAAGCCATTGCTGCGCGATGGGCTTAAGTGATTTTTTAAGTCCAACTCTATTAATAGCGCATCAATATTTAGCTGTTTTAATTCGGCAGATGTTTTGTGCTGAATTTTCTTGAGCAGTAGTGCCGCCAAGCCACGAATGATTTTCGAATCGGCGTCTAGAGCAAATTCGTGCGCCCCCTCTGTCGTTCGGTGAGTCAGCCAAGCGGCGGTATCGCAGCCGCGCACGCGGTAGTCGTCGCGACGCAATTCAGGCTTGGCTGTTAACAACTTGCCCCAGACTACTATCTGTTTGTAGCGTGCCTGCCAACCCTGCAGTTGCTGCAGTGTATTTAGGTCGATCAGGTTTATGTCATCGCAAAAATTATTGTCGTTCATGGTGCTTTTATATTAAAGAGTCGGCGGCTATTGTCTGTGGTCTGGCCGATAACGTCATCTAATGATTCCGTCTGGCCACTATCTAGGCGCAGTTTATATAAACATTGGGCAATATCCAGCAGCTTTAAAGGGCTGTTACGTTCGCCCTGATTCCCGTGCAAGGGCATGTCGGGGGCATCAGTTTCTAGCACTAGAGACTCTAGCGGCAGATGTGCAGCCGCCGCACGAGTTTTTGCCGCTCGTGGATAAGTGATACTGCCACCTATACCGAGTTTAAAGCCGAGCTGTATATAGCTTTGCGCCAGCTCTAGAGACCCACTAAAAGCGTGAATGACTCCTCCGCTCGTAGGGCGATACTTTTTTAACAGTTGCTGAACATTATTGTGAGCGCCATGGGCGTGGATAATAAGCGGCATAGCGCGCTCATAGGCCAGAGCCAGATGCTGTTCAAATATGGGTGTTTGCTCTGACAGCGGCGTGGCAATATTGGCGTCCAGGCCACACTCACCAATGGCAACGCATTTAGGGTGATCTAGGTAGTGAGTTATTTCTGCCCGCCAGTGACCGCCGCTGTGAATAAACCAAGGGTGAATGCCTGCAGCAAAGTAGATTCCAGAGTGTTTAGTGCATATAACTTCGGCTTTGGGCCACTGTTCAGCTCCGGTGCCTGGAATAATAAGCTGCGTTAAGCCCATTTTTTGGCATTGGGGCCAGAGAATATGGCGATCAATATCGAAGTGGGAAAAGTCAAAATGACAGTGGCTATCGAGCAGTTCGGACACGGGTAGCAAAGTTGTAGCTCGCTTATAGTCAGGATTACTAAGTTATCTTATTGGGTTAAAGATACAATACCCCTCAATGTATTTCTCTATAATATCGTTTAACAAGATAAATAATAACTAAGGTAACGTTATGGACCAGGTGAGGGCGGGATCAAGACAGCAGATGCATGGTATCTGGTCGGGGCGCTGGACTTTTATTCTCGCGGCAACTGGCTCCGCTGTGGGCTTGGGTAATATTTGGAAGTTCCCCTACATCGCCGGTGAAAATGGCGGCGGCGCCTTTGTGTTGGTGTATCTGCTCTGCATTGCGGTAATCGGTGTGCCGGTCATGATGGCCGAAGTGCTACTGGGCCGCCGCGCTCGTAAAAGTCCAATTTATGCCATGAGTGATATGGCGCGGGAGGCTAAAGCTAGCCGCTTTTGGGGCTTAATCGGCTGGGGTGGTGCTTTGGCGGGCTTTTTGATTCTTACTTTTTACAGCGTGATTGCCGGTTGGGCTCTGGCCTATATTGGCAAGATGTGGGCGGGCGAGTTTGTACACGCCGCGCCCGAAACCGTGAGTAATATATTTAATACTTTACTGGCCGATAAAGGTGCGCTGATTCAATGGCACTCGGTATTTATGCTGATGACTGTCGGCGTGGTTGCAGCCGGTGTCACTAAGGGTTTGGGGGTGGCGGTTCGTATTTTGATGCCGCTGTTATTCGTGCTGCTGTTGGTGCTGCTTTGGTACAGCTCGCAGTACGGTGATTTTGAACGCGGTTTTCACTTTTTATTCAATTTTGATTTTTCCAAATTAACCTGGAATAGCGTGCTCGTTGCATTGGGCCATGCTTTTTTCACACTGAGTCTGGGTATGGGCGCTATTATGGCTTATGCCGCCTATATGCCGAGCCGTGCCGAAATCAGTAAAACCGTTATTACTGTAGCTTTACTCGATACGTTGGTGGCGTTGGTAGCGGGTATGGCTATTTTTCCTATCGTTTTTGCCGCAAGTATCGAGCCGAGCGCGGGCCCAGGTTTGTTGTTTGTCAGCTTGCCGGTCGCATTTGGCAATATGGATAGTGGTCTGATGTTCGGGTGTGTGTTTTTTGTGCTGGTCAGTATCGCGGCTTGGAGTTCGTCTATTTCATTGGTAGAGCCAGTAGTAGCCTGGATGGTCGAATCGGGGCGCTTTAATCGTGTCGGCGCTATTTCGTTGGTGGGTGTGGGCGCCTGGATTATGGGGCTGGGAACAGTGCTGTCGTTTAATGACTGGAGCGATTTTAAACCATTTTTTGGTATGACATTTTTTGATTTTCTCGACTTTTTGACCGCAAACATCTTGTTGCCACTTGGCGGATTGCTTATCGCTGTATTTGTGGGCTGGAAAATGGCGCGCGCCGACGCTCATAAAGAGATTGCTGAAACCAGTGAACTGCAGTTTGATATCTGGTTGCTCATGGTGCGCTGGGTTTCGCCGCTGGCTGTGGCCGCTGTGTTTATATTTTTGTTATGGGACAAACTCTTATCCGGCTGGTGGCAGTTATTGCTGGCTGCGATTGTGAGTTAGCTATTTAACAGGCTACTGAAAAGGTTTTGGGCTGTTAAATAACTACAAAAATTAAACAGATGAGTTTTACTTTTGTAACAATTTCATAGGCCAATCTATTTTGCCCTTTTGCTTTCTAGAGTCGTCGATACGTCCTATTTTGGCCACAGGCTGCCGAAATATAGAGGATTTTAATAGTCTGTTAAGGTTTAATTTGTGACTGAGATTTGTAAAACTGCGCTTATTGGTTATTCATCCCAGCAGATGTTCGATTTAATCAACGATATTGAGGCTTACCCCGAGTATATGACTGGGTGCTTTGGTGCAAAAATACTACACCGAGAAGGTAATGAAATTGTTGCTCGGCTAGAACTTGGCAAACGCGGTGTTAGTCAGCAGTTTGTGACCCGCAACCGTTTAGCTCCGCCGGAGTTAATGACTATGGAATTGGTGGAAGGGCCGTTTAAATCTTTTATCGGGGCCTGGCGTTTCGAGGCTTTGAATGATGAGGCCTGTAAAATTACTTTAATGATTCAGTTTGAATTCAAGAATATCGTGATGGCGCTAGCGGCCGGACCATTATTTGAAAAATCGGCTAATCAGCAAGTTGATGCCCTCTGCGCACGGGCCGAAGCCGTCTACGGTTAAGTCTTGGAAACGTCGCTTTAGCGCTTAGATGTTGTGCGCTTTGGCGGCTGTTAAAATAGTTGCTAATGAAATGATAGAGAATTTCCAATGTCAGATGTTGAATTGATCACCGTAGAAGTTGCCTTTGCACTTCCGGGCAAGCAAAAGATTATCGAGTTGCTGGTCGAACCCGGTACAACTGCGATGCAAGCTGTCGAGCGCTCGAAAATAGTCGACGTTTTTCCCGAGATAGATATTGCCACTGCTAAGATGGGGTTATTTGGACAGGCGCTGGGCACCAAAGGCACTAAGAAGGCGCCGGAGTATATATTGCAACAAGGTGACAGAATCGAAATCTACCGGCCGCTGACCTCGGACCCTAAAGAGGTGCGTAGAAAGCGCGCCGAGAAAGCCAAGGCGGCGGAAAAGAAGGCTGCAGAGTAATTTATGCATTGTTTAATAAAAAGCCCGCATACCAGTTACGGTTTGCGGGCTTTTTATTAAACGCATGTTGGCATGCAGATTAGAGATTATTCCTCTTGGTTTTGTTGCTCGCTCGCAGGCTTCTCAGCGCTAGGAGCCTCGACAACAGGTTCTTCAGCAGCAGCTCCCTCAATAACCGGCGGGCTGGGGCGATAATCCCCGCTGAAATGGGTCATTATTTCTTCGGCAAAGTAAATAGTAACGCGCTCTTGAAATTTTTCACCATCGGCTTTGCGTTCGCCGTAGTAGTAATCCCAGCGGTTGTTGGTAAAGGTGTCATGCAGAAGCGGTGGCCCCATTACAAAGCGCACCTGACGCTTGCTCATGCCGGGTTTGAGTTGGTCAATCATCTCTTGATTAATGATATTGCCTTGCTGAAGATCGTACTTGTGCACCCAGGGGAACTCGAAGCTGGAACAGCCGGCAATTAGAAAGAATAGGGTCGCCAGCGTTGTTTGACGCGCCAGGCGGGTAGCATTTTTCATAACGGGGGTTCCACAAGTTAAATCGAAGGAGGATAATACCCGAACTTTAATCATACTGAGAAGTCTTTGGGGTAATATATGGCCATTGAAAATCAAGAATTGCGCAAGGTCGGCCTTAAGGTCACTCTGCCCCGCGTTAAGATTTTACAGATTTTGGAGTCTTCTGAGCATCATCATATGAGCGCCGAAGATGTCTACAAGGCTCTGATGGAAGCCGGCGAAGATGTTGGCTTGGCCACAGTTTACCGTGTTTTGACCCAGTTTGAGAGCGCTGGTCTGGTGGTTCGGCATAATTTCGATGGCGGCCACTCGGTATTTGAGTTGGAGCGCGGCGAGCATCACGATCACATGGTATGTATCGATACTGGCAAGGTGATCGAATTTCATAATGAAGAAATTGAAGAGCTGCAGATTCAGATTGCTGCAGAGCACGGTTACGATATTACTGGTCACAGCTTAGTGCTTTATGTGAAGCCGAAGAGCTAAGTGATTTATTGCAAGTAACAAAAAAGGGCCAGAGTCTTTCGACTCTGGCCCTTTTTTGTTACTTGCAATATATATATTGGTGGCTACGCCGCTCGCTCTAAAACTTCCCTAGCGTGTGCCAGTGTCTGTTGAGTGATGTTTTCGCCGCCGAGCATGCGTGCTATTTCAGCCACTTTGTCATCGCCTTGTAGGGTTATCAGATTTGACTCTGCCTTGGTGTTGGTGGATGTTTTGGTGACTAGCAAATGGTTGTGTCCCTTGCTGGCGACCTGCGCCAAGTGAGTGACGCACAGCACCTGGCCGCCGCTTACGCCTAACTGTCGCAACAGCTGCCCAACAACATCGGCGGTGGCGCCGCCAATGCCCACATCGACTTCGTCAAACACTAGTGTCGGTGTGGTGGAGGTCTGTGCGGTGACTACTTGAATGGCGAGGCTGACTCTTGACAATTCACCGCCGGAAGCAACTTTGTGCAGAGCTGCCGGAGTTTGGCCTGGGTTGGTGCTAATTAAGAATTCGGCCTCTTCTAGACCATGCTGGTTTGGCTTGGCGCTGATATCGTTAAATGTAATGTGCACTTGGGCATGGGGCATGGCGAGAATATCGAGTTGTTTTTTCACCGCGCCCTGCAGTTTTTTTGCTGCCTTATGACGCTTTGTTTTTAGCTTTTCAGCTTTATTGACAAAACTCTGCTGGAGAGCATTTACCTGTTGTTCAAGCTGCTCTAGCTGTTCATCGCTACCGCCTAGCTGTTCCAATTCTTGATTCAGTTTTTGACCAAAATTACTCAGGTTCGCTGGGTTTATACGATGCTTGCGAGCTAGGTTGTATATGCATGACAGTCGATCCTCCACCTCCATTAAGCGTTCTGGGTTAGCCTGAAAGCTGTCGGCGTGACGATCCAGTTCTGAACTTGCCTCCTCCACTTGAATTTGTGCGCTAGTCAGCAATTGTTCAGCCTCAATCAAAGCACTGCTTTTATCCGACAGCTCGCGCAGTAGTTGCAGAGCCCGATTGAGGCCGTCGATAAGGCCGCCACTACTGAAGTTTTCGTCATTGGCGTTACCAGAACATATCGCGCTAACTTGTTGGCCGCTCAGTAATAGCGACTCGGCATTGGCCAGTTGTTTTTGTTCTTGCTCTAACTGCTCTAGCTCATTGACTTGCAGCTCTAGTTGATTAAGTTCTTGAGCCTGATAGCTCAGTAGTTGGTAGCGGGCGTTGCTGTCGTCAAAGTTATCGCGCAGTTCAATATATTGATTGTGGCACGCCTGCCAATCGCGAAAGTGCTGCTTTACGGCTTGCGCCAGAGGCTGCAAGCTGGCGAAATCGTCGAGTAGTTTGCGGTGGGTATCTTTTTTTAGCAGCGACTGGTGCTCGTGTTGACTGTGAATGTCGATCAGCATCTCGCCTAACTCTCGCAGTTGTGACAGGGTAGCGGGCTGACCGTTAATGTAGCCGCGGGAGCGACCCTCGCTGGTGACGATACGCCGCAGTATGCATTCGGCTTGATTGTCTGAGCGATTTTTGCATTCTTGTGATGTGAACTCTTGTGTGGCGAAGTCTTTTAAGCTCAGCCACTTTTGGGCGCTGGTTATGGAGCTAACATCAAAACTTGCTGCTACATCTAGGCGCGGGCAGCCGTTGCGGACTCTGCTGCCGTCGGCTCTATCGCCTAATGTAAGCCCCAATGCATCGAGCAATATCGACTTGCCGGCCCCGGTTTCTCCGGTGATGGCGGTCATGCCGGCGTCTATATCTAAGTCTAGTCGTTCGACCAGAGTGAAGTTTTGCACACTTAGATGAGTCAACATGGCTTAGCCTCGATTATTATTTATTAACTACTGTCCAAATATACTCTGGTTTTATATACAGTAAAAGTCAATTTTTGATTGTTTTAGCGTGATATTGCCAATCCAAGCTTGAAACCTTTACTGCCGACCCCATATTGTTTTCATCAAATTTAGAGGCGCAAGTCTCAATGGTAATCACACGGGAGGCCACAGTGGCAGACGAACAGGTAAATGAAGAGATTCTAGAGAGTGCTGAAACAGCGGCACAGGCCAGCGAAGATGTGGTCGGTGATGAGGTTGTACCGACTGAATTAGTTTCCCAAATCGAGGCTTTAACTGCCGCTCTGGCCTCGGCTAAAGAGCAAGCTCTGCGCGCCCAAGCCGAGGAGCAGAATGCTCGTCGTCGCGCTCAACAGGACGTCGAGAAGGCGCACAAATTTGGTTTGGAGAAGTTTGTCGGCGATTTGCTTCCGGTAGCAGACAACCTCGACCGCGCTCTGGCTGCTATCGATACTGACGATGCTGCATTTAAGTCGGTAGCCGAGGGATTGGAGCTTACTCGCAAAGCTTTTAGTGACATCTTGGCCAAGCATCAGGTAATCGAAGTCAATCCAGCCGGCGAGCCCTTTGACCCGCAGTTACACCAAGCGATGACGATGGTTGAGAGCCCAAATGTAGAGCCTAATAGCGTTATCGATGTATTTCAGAAAGGTTATACGCTGCATGGGCGGTTGGTTCGTCCTGCAATGGTGGTTGTCGCTAAATAGTGGTAGCTGGCGAAATTTTTCGCCATCTGGGTTGAATGCTTTTTAATCAACCCCATATATGTTCCATGCGCTCGTTAAGAGCCGTTAAACAAAAATTCAGCTGCCGAGCACCGCGCTCGCAAGCGTTATAAATAGATAGAGGTTTTAAACCATGGGTAAGATCATTGGTATTGATTTGGGCACCACTAATTCTTGTGTGTCTGTACTGGAAGGTAACAAAGCTAAGGTCATCGAGAACTCCGAAGGCGATCGCACCACACCGTCTATCGTTGCGTTTACTGATGACGAAATTCTGGTTGGTCAGAGCGCTAAGCGCCAGGCCGTTACGAATCCTACCAATACCCTGTTTGCGGTTAAGCGTTTGATCGGCCGTAAATTTAAAGATGATGTTGTTCAAAAAGACATCTCTATGGTTCCTTATACCATTGTAGCGGCCGACAACGGCGATGCTTGGGTTGAAGCCAAGGGCGATCAGAAGGCTCCACCGCAGATAGCGGCTGAAGTTCTGAAGAAAATGAAGAAGACTGCTGAAGATTACCTTGGCGAATCAGTTACTGAAGCGGTTATTACTGTTCCTGCTTACTTCAACGACTCCCAGCGTCAGGCGACTAAAGACGCCGGTAAAATTGCGGGCTTGGATGTTAAGCGCATCATTAATGAGCCAACCGCTGCGGCGCTGGCCTACGGCATGGACAAAGCCCGTGGCGATCGCACTATTGCGGTATACGACTTAGGTGGCGGTACTTTCGATATCTCTATCATCGAGATTGCCGATGTTGACGGTGAGCACCAGTTTGAAGTGCTGTCTACTAACGGCGACACCTTTCTTGGTGGCGAAGATTTCGATCTGCGCCTGATAGAGTTTTTGTCCGGTGAATTCAAGAAAGATAACGGCATCGACCTGCACAACGATCCTCTAGCTTTGCAGCGTCTTAAAGAGGCCGCCGAAAAAGCCAAGATCGAGCTGTCTTCTAGCCAGCAGACCGAAGTGAATTTGCCTTACATTACCGCCGATGCTACTGGCCCCAAGCACTTGGTGGTTAAGTTGACTCGTGCCAAGCTTGAGTCTCTAGTTGAAGATTTAGTGACTCGCTCGCTAGAACCAGTAAAGCAGGCAATTAAGGACGCAGACTTGTCTGTTGGTGAAATTGATGACGTGATTTTGGTGGGTGGTCAAACTCGTATGCCACTGGTTCAGGCCAAGGTGACTGAACTGTTCGGCCAAGAGCCGCGCAAAGATGTGAACCCGGACGAAGCCGTTGCCATGGGTGCCTCTATTCAGGGTGCTGTTCTTGCCGGTGACGTAACCGACGTGTTGCTGCTGGATGTGACCCCGCTCAGTCTCGGTATCGAGACTATGGGTGGCGTTGCCACGGCACTGATTGAGAAGAACACCACTATCCCGACTAAAAAGTCGCAGATATTTTCTACCGCCGAAGACAATCAAAACGCGGTAACTATTCATGTAGTGCAGGGCGAGCGCAAGCAGGCATCGCAGAATAAGTCATTGGGTCGTTTCGACTTAGCCGACATTCCGCCAGCGCAGCGCGGCACGCCACAGATCGAAGTAACCTTCGACATCGACGCCAACGGTATCTTGAATGTAGGCGCCAAAGACAAGGCTACGGGTAAAGAGCAGTCTATTGTTATTAAAGCTTCTTCTGGCCTGTCTGATGAAGAGATTGAAGCCATGGTGCAGGACGCTGAAGCTAACGCTGAAGCCGATAAGCACTTTGAAGAGCTGGTAGCGGCGCGCAACACCCTGGAAGGCTTGATTAATGCTACTAAGAAGACTTTGGAAGAGGCGGGCGATAAAGCTTCTGCCGATGAGAAGTCTGTTATTGAAGCTGCGCTTGCCGAAGCTGAAGAAGCTGCTAAAGGCGACGACAAAGCCGCAATGGACGCAGCTGTTGCTAAGTTGACCGAAGTTTCTGGTCCGCTGGCGCAAAAAATGTATGAAGAGTCTCAAGCTGCTGAAGGCAGCGCCGAGCAGCCAGCAGACGAGTCTGGTGCATCTGCTGAGGCCGCAGAAGACGTGGTTGACGCCGAGTTTGAGGAAGTTAAAGAAGATAAGTAATTCCTGAATTACTTATCGGAAGTTAAGAGGTGAGGCTATTTTGCCTCGCGCTTATCTTCTGCTACGGGAGACGCTAACACGTCTCCCGTTTTGCGTTTAAAAAGAACTTAAATATCGCTTGGTGTTTATCCAAGCTTGCGAGTTAGAGCCATGTCCAAGCCCGATTATTACAAGCTCCTCGGCGTTGAAAAAGACGTTAGCGGAAAAGATCTGAAAAAAGCCTATCGTCGCGTCGCGATGAAGCATCATCCGGATCGCAATCCAGACGATAAAGCCGCCGAAGATAAGTTTAAAGAGGTTGCCGAGGCCTATGAAGTGCTGTCCGACGATCAGAAACGCGCGACTTACGACCAGTATGGTCACGCGGGCCTTGAAGGCGGCGCAGGAATGGGCGGCGGTCACGGTCATGGCGGTGGCGGTTTTGGCAGCTTCAGTGATATCTTCGGCGATGTGTTTGGTGAGCAGTTCGGCGGTGGTGGCGGTCGTCGTGGCGGACCTGCGCGTGGCGCCGACTTACGTTACAACCTCGATCTCGATCTTGAGGAGGCGGTTAAAGGAGCAACGGTTAAAATCCGCGTGCCAAGCCTAACGACTTGCGAGCCATGCGCCGGGACCGGCGCCAAAAAAGGTACTAGACCTAAGCAATGCACTACTTGTGGTGGTGTCGGACAAGTTCGCATGCAGCAGGGTTTTTTCTCTGTGCAGCAAACCTGCCCTACTTGTCATGGTAAAGGCTCTGTCATTAGTGACCCGTGCTCAATCTGTCATGGCCAGGGACGTATCGAAGAAACGAAAAATCTGTCCGTCAAGGTGCCGGCGGGCGTTGATACCGGCGATCGTATTCGTCTATCTGGCGAAGGTGAAGCTGGCGATTCTGGCGGCCCTAAGGGCGACTTGTATGTACAGGTCAGCGTGCGCGAGCACGAAATCTTTCAGCGCGATGGCAAAAATCTGTACTGTGAGATTCCCATTGGCTTTGTTGAAGCTGCCCTCGGTGGCGACCTAGAAGTGCCGACATTGGATGGCCGCGTCAAGCTTAAAGTACCGTCTGAGACTCAAACCGGTAAGTTGTTTCGTCTACGTGGCAAGGGTGTTACCCCTGTCCGTGGCGGCAGTGTCGGCGATCTTTTGTGCCGCGTGGCGGTGGAGACACCGGTTAACCTAACTGGCAAGCAGAAAGAATTGCTAACGGAGTTACAAAGCACAATGAAGGGCGGTAAGAATTCCCCTAAACAAAGCTCTTGGTTTGACGGTATGAAAAACTTTTTTGCATAAAAATTAGTCTTTTGTTCGCTAGTTATAGAAGGATGACATAAAAAAACCGGCCATTGGCCGGTTTTTTTATGTCATCCTTCTATAACTCAATAGGCATGTCTATCTTGATGTTATGGTATGGCTGCTGGCTCTTTAGATTCATTTAACTTCTGCTCCCGTTTCCTGCGCCAGCTCACATTTCTATAAATATCTTTGGTATATATTAGAGTTATTATCTTCAGTTGGGTTTTTATTGAGTGTCGCAAGGATCAGTTATTGATACAGATCAGCTATTGCAGTTTTGGCGCTCGGTCGCCGAAGTCGCCGCTAGTGTTGCGCCTGATTCGGACTTGCAGATGGTTGATCGAGTAGACGGACTGTTGCCCCATTTACAGCATGTACTGGCGGATAAGGCGGTATTTTCTACGGAGCTTGTGCCAGCTCTTGAGTCGCATCTGGCTGCTTTGGGTTTTGTGTTGGCGCCACTGCTGCGTATCCGTTTGATTTTTTCCCAGAGTTGGTTCGATGCCTATGTCTCACAGTTAAATCTCGATGCCGATATTGTGGGCAGTATTAGCGCTCTGCGATCAGCTTTTGTAGTGCGGGCGCTGCTCGATGATGCGTTATTTGTTGGTGCAGACAATGACTTTGCGCGTCTATTGCGGGTGTTGAGCTTGCAGTTGCCGACTTGGTATGCCGGGCAAGGCCGATTGGCCGAAAAATTTTCGCAGGCGCTCGATGCGTTGGTTCGGCAGTTGGCAGAGCCAGGTTCAGCCTGTGGTATGACTACCTCGCCTATTGGCTCTTTCTTACAGTTTATTGAGATGGAGTCTAGGCGCGCCGAGGTGCAGCGTCGTCGCAGTGTTGATCGCGAGAAGTCCGGATTGCAAGTGGCACAGTTGGCCGCACGTGTACGACAGCTTTATAGTGACAAGGTGGTGGGGCGGTCGCTGCCTGCGTTTATCGACGATTTTGTGCGCACTCAATTGCTGGCGGAGCTGCAATTTGTGTTGATTAACCACGGTGAACTGCATCCCAGCTGGTTATTGTGGCAGCGGCTTTTAGTGATTTTGCCGCGCATTTTTACTGAGGATGCCCATCGCGGCAAGCCCCAGCTTTACGCTGAGGTACAGCAGGTAGTGGCGATGCTGGAAGCTCCTCTGACCATTTTGTCTGCTTCGCAAGCCGCTTACGATGAGTTTTTGCAGACGCTATTGGGGTCTTTGTTCTCGTTACTGCAGGGTCGAACGGCAGAAGTAAGAACCGTTTTGAGTCTGTCTGAAGCTGAACCTGCTGTGAGAATACGGGCGCAAATAGGCCGCAGCTTGTTAAAGCAGGTGGCAATGGTGCGTGAGGGGGATTGGTTTTTATTTGAAACCGAGGGTGGCGATATCATTCGATGCCAGTTGGCATTGAAGTTGTTGGACACCCAGAGCTTGCTTTTTGTCAATCGCGCCGGCGTAAAGGTGTTACAAAAAGGGCTGAATGAATTTGCCCTTTGTTTGTCTTCGCGAGTGGCGGTGGGCTTGGTTGTTAAGCCTGTTTTTGAGGCTTGTACTGAGCGTGCAGTGAATGTTTTGCGCGAGCTTTACGATGCTAATTTGGATCGTCATCGCGCCGTGCAGCAGCGAGCTAAAGCGCTGGCGGCGGCGGACAAAAAACTGCGTGCGCAGGCAGCTGTTAAGGCGCGCAGGGAGGCTATGATGTTGGCCGATCAACGTCGTCAGCAGCAGGCAGAGATTGACCGGCGTCGCCTTGTTGAGGCGGCGCAGTTAGTGGATGCTTTAACGGTAGGTAGTTGGTTGGAGTTGCCCGCTGCGGACGCGGATGCTACCGAACTAATTCGAGCTAAGTTGGCGGTGGTCGTTCCCTCCACCGGTAAGCACATATTTGTCGATCGTATTGGCATAAAGTTGGCTGAGTATCAACGCGAGGGTTTATTAAGCATGTTGCAGCAGGGTCGGGCGCGTGTCGTCAGTCTCGAAGATAGTTTTGAAAGTCAGTTGTCGAAAGTGGTGCTAGGGTTGCGTAAGGGTATGGATAAATAATATGGTCAATAATAATAATAATAATAATGATGAGGGGCGGCAGGAGTATCGTTTAGAG
>CAWVSV010000004.1:0-53280 GCA_963933095.1 uncultured Cellvibrionales bacterium | reverse complement strand
TTACTGAAGCGCTATGTACACGCAGACACCACCGAGCACAGGCTTCTAATCAGATAACTAGTGTTGCAAGTTGATGTATTCATACCTATATATGACTAGAGTATTCAATACGATGTAGGGGCTATATTAATACGTGATTAGAGATAAGAATCGTTACTACAACAGCCGAGGGGTTCCTTACACTGTTTAGCTCTATAGGAAATGTAACACCTTGTTCATATGCCTGGGCTAAATCGATAAAATAAATTGGGTTCGCTAATTACGTAGATATTTCCATCATTATCCATTGTTACGCCTTCAGGTTGTTTTATCGAGTTGGTTAAATCTTTATTCCACCAAGATAAATCCAAGCGGCTCAATTGCTTACCACTGTTATCAAATTCTATTAGTTCGCGAGACTCATCGCTGAGCATTAATAAGCGGTGACTATTATTGTCGAAATGTAGGCCCGAGTAATCATCGGAGTTTAGAAATTTTTGCTGATTGTTATCGTCACTCCATATCGCACTTACGTGGAAGCTGTTTACTAATGGTATTTTTAGTGGATTTAAAATTGCACCCTCAATAGCTAGTAGTTGTCGCGGTGATTTCTCATTAGCCACAAACAATCGCTGAGACGTACTATCGAAGGCAATACCTTCAAAACCTCGATTGTTATTTTCGGCAAGAAAATCAAAGCTGATCAGTTGCTGTTGGCTGCGGTTTAACACTCTAGTGTTGGCATCGATATTGACGAAGACAATACAACGACGACGTTCTTCGGCTATGGCAAACCGATCTTGCCCTAAATACACTACAGCTTCAGTATCATCAAAACCATTAAGCTTGATTTTGCGTAAAACCTCACCGGTCTTGTTAATTTCTAGTAAGTACTCAGGGTCGTTTACTACGACAAATAAAGTGTCTGATTTCTCGTTATAGCTAATTCCAGAGGCATTATCGTCTATGCTTGCAAGTTCGATTGGTGCGAGTGTCAGTCGATAGCGGTCAAGTTGCAGCGATGATAATGCAGGGTCTTGCACTTTAGCGTTGGCGATAGCCGCCAAGATTATAGCAAGGGAAGCTATTGAGACGACTGTCAGCATGGGCTTTAGTCGCAACATGATCGTTTACGGCATAATATCCAAAAGAGCAAACGCAATAAAAAACAGCTTTGTCGCATAATAGTGCCTGTAGATTATCTTAAGTATTACATTACATATTCACACGATTACGATGGCGGCTACCAGAAAAAATGTGATTACTTGTCTAAATGTGAAAAAAAGATGCTTTTCTGATGTTAATGTTATAAAAAAGGCATTATTTATAATATTAACCTAGGCAGTACTTATACTTACCGCTGACTAACTGCATTAATATACGACTATTGATTAGGGCAAAGGCTTGATATGACACGAAGTAAGTTAATAGCATTCGTTGTGGCAATGTTTGTTGGTGTTGCGATGATTTTTATTGTGCAGGTAAAATTCTATACATCTGAGATTGACACTGCCCGAGAGGCGGCCTTGGCTATTTGGGTGCAAGATAAGCCTGAACGCCAACGGCAACTATTTAGCTTTAAACAACATTGCAATGGTGACGATGTTAAACAATACCCCAGTATTTATGTGTGTGCACAACAGCATGGTGCCGGAGGTATGCTTGATGTGTTGCAAGAGGCGGCAGATAGTGTGTCTCCACCATCGTTGCTGTTTTGGTTATTTGGCTAGGCTAGCATAGTAGCTAGTCTATTTATTCCATAGCGTTGCCGTTACTTTGGCTCGTGAAAAGTATATAAATATTCTAAAAGCGACGATAAAATCAAATTTTGTTGTATATCTACCGCTATGTATACGCTAGTTCCTAGCTAACACAGGGGCATATATTTATTGGCTGAGTTATCTGATCCGATCCGAGGGTCCAATAGCTACCGTTTTTATCGTGTCAATTTCGTTGGTTCGCGATTTTGACGCTATTCATATAGCAGAGTTATTACTAAATTTTGCTTGAAAGGCTTTTTTTAGCGCAATACCACCACTTCGGTTGATTGTTTTTAGTAAATTTTTCCGAGTGTTGGCAGTCGGATGTACAGTTTTAATGTTCAAAACTGGCTCTAGATAAAGTTAGCATTGCTTGAGTAGGAACTTAGTAATTCAATACAGTCCGGTTTGAACACACAAAAGTGAAAATTAACTGCTGGTTCTCAGTATTAAGCATGTACATAATTGAATGAAGTCAGATGATAGGGCTGCACAAATCGAGCCGATAATGATTATCAAGAGCAAATATTTTTGCAGAAACCTATACAGAGTTGGCCTTAGATTTAAGGGCTATGCGTAGAGTATCTAATTCATCGCTTTTAATTTCACGCCACTGGCCAATTTCTAGACGGTCTAGATTAAAACTTAAAATTGAAAGTCTCTGCAAGTCCGTAACGTGGTAGCCCAGTTTTTTGCACATGCGCCGAATTTGGCGATTAAGTCCTTGAGTCAGTACGATCTCAAATTCATCGCGGTGAGTTTGCATTACCTGACAGGGCTTAGTGCAGGTTTTTAAAATTTCTACTCCAGCGCTCATTAATTCTGCAAAATCTGGCTTTAAAGGTTCACTGACTCGGACTCTATAGGTTTTTGGATGGTGGTAATCCGGGTGCATTAGCTGCTGGCAGAATTCACCGTCATTGGTTAAAAGCAATAAGCCATGTGAATCCTTATCAAGGCGACCAATCGGAAATACTCTAAACGGGTGATCAATTTTACCTAATAGGCTGGCTTGGTTAGTGTTGGAATAATTACAGTCAACACCCACTGGTTTATTGTAAATTAAGTATATTTTAGGCGGTATAGGAGCAAGTTTGTGGCCGTTGATCGTAATAGATCCGACATGAGACTTGTCAATCCAGCCATCGGTAAGAGCCGGTTTTCCGTCAATACTCACATCTCCAGCGTAAATTTTTCGACCCGCCTGTCTGCGCGAGCAGTAACCGCTATCGGCAATGCTTTTGGATAGCCGTATCACCTTATATAACACCTGTCACCGGCCAAGTTCATTAAATGACCGACACTCGGTAGATGGCTACTCAATCGGTCATTCATCATTATAAACTCGCTGTTGTGGGTTAGGACTCGCATTGACTGCGAACTTTTGTGGTGGCAAGAATTATCTGCTTCGAAGCTAAGCTTTAAATATTATTTTTTCTTGCCACGACCCTTTTTGGCTTTACCTTTGATTGTTTTGATTTTTGATGCGGGTTTAAATGTCCCCGCTTTGGATTCGCTTCTGGAATCATCGGTACTAATTTGAGTACGGCTAGCTTTGTTGCTGCGCGGGCGTGAGGTGCTCTCGGACAAGTTTTTGTGTAAGCGATCGCGGTTACTAACTTCAAAACCGGGTAAACTAATACGATCAATGCGTTCTCCAATCAAGCGCTCGATATTTTCAAGTGCCCGTTCTTCTTCACGGCTGACGAAGGAGATTGCTTCGCCTTTTTGTCCGGCGCGACCGGTGCGGCCAATCCGATGCACATAATCCTCGGCAAGGTAGGGCAAGTTAAAGTTAACCACCTGCTCCAAACCTTGAATGTCCAAACCGCGTGCGGCGACTTCAGTGGCGATAAGTACCTGTAGTTTGCCGCTTTTAAAGTCGGCGATAGCACGGCGACGTGTTCCTTGGGTTTTATCGCCATGGCAAACAGCCACGTCTAATTTTTCAGTTTTTAAGGCTTTTAGCAGACGATCGGCTTGATCTTTAGTACTGGTGAACACTAAGACATGAAACCAGTTTTGCTCTCGCAATAGCTCAATAAATAGCTCCGCCTTGCGACGCTCTTCCACTGGAAAAACTAAGTGTTCTACAGTGTCGGCGGTGGTATTGAGCTTGGCCGCTTTAATGGTGATATGACGCTTTAGCATCTTGTGCGCCAGTTGTTCGACGGCGCCGGACACTGTGGCGGAAAACAGCAGGGTTTGACGCTTTTCGGGGGCTTGTTGAAGTAACCCTTGAACATCAGCAATAAAGCCCATATCAAGCATACGGTCAGCCTCATCTAGCACCAGGAACTCAACCTTGGATAGATTCACATTGCATTGCAGAACATGCTCTAGTAGGCGACCGGGAGTAGATATCAGAATGTCGCTTCCGGCTTTTAATTTACTTTCCTGACTTGAGGTCCTGCCACCGCCGTAGAGCGCATTAACTCGCAGCGGTAAAAATTGAGCATAGCGTGAAATGGTATTGCCCAGCTGTTCAGCCAGCTCGCGGGTCGGTGTAAGAATAAGTGCCCGCACCTCGCCTGCATTCATCTGTAGCGGTTTATCGCACATCTTCTGTAATAGTGGCAGGGCAAAGGCGGCGGTCTTGCCTGTGCCTGTCTGAGCACTGGCGAGTATGTCTCGACCGCGTCTAGCCTCGACAATCGCCTGCTCTTGCACTGGCGTCATGTCAATGTAGCCACATTCATCAATAGCGCGCTGCAGCTCTGGAGCCAAACCGAGAGATGAAAATTTCATGTTCTATCCTATACACCCGTGACAACTCTGTTGAGTGGGTGCGCTAATCGAAAATTGAGGTCGCACATTATAGTGGATTCACATCAGCATGGCTGTGCTATTCATCAGTTAGAGAGTTGTTCAAAAATGCGCCAACTTTAGTAAGGCCACAGCTGATATGGGCTGCAGGCACTTGTACCACTTAGTTAAGGTGTTATGCACAGACTTGCTCAGCGAAAATGTGGGTAACTTTAAGCCGTTGGTTGAAACTTAATCAATTTGTTCAATGCTATATGTCACCTGGCCTAGCGATGAGTTTGCACAGGGTTATACAAGTTACCCACAGGGTTGTTAAGATTTTCTGTGGAAAACATGCTTTGTGTTTAATGCCAATTATCTAGCGTCTAACGGCTATCGCCTACAGCACTCGAAAAATGATCAGATTCAGATGGTCTTAGTTATGACTAATTTTAGAGAAGCGAAATTTATTTTAATAAAAATTAGTTTTGATCAAAAAAACACCAATCTGCTGCTGCTGTTGTTTCATGGGGGTTTCACGCATTTTAACCCTACTGTAGATAACTTATTCCCAGAGTTATGCACAGAATCTGTGGAAAAGAATGTCGTTAAATGTTCCCGTTAAAGTATTGACTTTACTTATCGGCAGCTGTCATAGAGAGCTTTTCTGAGCCCTTGGTTATTGCTCCGTCTACTGTTGCTAGTAGCTATAGATCAAGCTTTAATAGTGCCTTTTGGGTATGTGTGTACTTACATACTTGGAGAGTCGGTGAATGTGTTGATACGGGGCTAAAAAGAGCAAGAACAATAGTTTGGTGAAACTGTGTCAAGAGTTTTTTCATTGAAATTATAAAAACTTAAAATGATATCCACAGAAGAATATGGAGCGATAAATTGCTGTGTACAAGAGGTGTTTTGCAGCGATAGACAAGTTCGCTTAACGTGTTAGATGGCAAAAGACTATTCGCAATAAATCGGCGCAGTTAGACTCACAATCGCTACTTTTTGTCGCTGCGATGAATAGATTAGTGTTAACACTCGCGAACTGTAGCGTTCACATAGAGGGTAAAAAAGGCGGGAAATGGGTTAACGAGCTGGGTCGTCAACCCTTTAAATGCTTACTTGGCGGTAAGAGTAATTAACACTGCTTGATTCTTGTCGAGCAGGGCTAGCTGCTGGCCATCAATAGCATAAGACGCAGTGCTGTTCAGGTGCTTGATTAAGCTGGCTTCTTGATCTTGCATGCGGCTGCTGTCACATACTTTCTCGTTGACTTCGATGTTACTGACCGACAGAGATTGCCCTTTGTATCGCGCTTGCCCGCGAAAACTATTGCAGCCGCTATAGCCGACTAGGAGAAATTTATTCAGTTCGCTTTTGTCGATGTCAATCAGCTGAATAAATGGCTTTACTCCAATTGGGCTGGGAAGGCCATTAGGCATAATCCACTCGTCGAACAAGGTCACGGGTTTTGCGCTCTCGGCGCTGGCTGCAATTATAGTAGTTGTAACGGGTGCTTGTGCGGAAGTGACATCTGCCGGTGCGGTGCTGTCGTTGCAGCCGCTTAACAGACTTGTGCTCAGCGCAATGCTGACCGTGATCAGGGATAGCTTTAACATAACTGCTCCAAAATTTATTATTATCGATACCAGTGCGAATAATATGAGTTAAGGCACATTGAAACAAGTCACTGACAGCTAACACTGCGTCTAAATTTTATTCGCGGTTACTATATATCGCAGCGGTCCACCGGCTTTGAGTGCATTAAACGGGTAGCAGCTAATCAGTTGTAGTTGTTCGGCGGTTGGATTTACTAGCAGCGGCCCTGCTTGTATGTCGCGAATATTAATGGCATCGACTCGGTAGTGGTGCCAGCGACCATTTGGAGCTTGCAGTCGCAGTTCATCTGTCAATTTGAGCTCGGCTAAAAAATCGAAATGAGTGTCTCGGTGGCCGCCAATAACAATATTGCCATGACCGCCAGGCAAAGCGGTGCCTGTTATGTGCCCTGGGCCAAAGGCTAAGCTGCTACCGCTGGCACCAGCCAACACATAGAGGTTCTCATCAATCGTGCGGCTATTTATTTGTAACCGCGCCACCGGCCAGGTGTCAGCCCAGTGCCATGGCTTCACCATGTGCTTGCCGCGCACTGTTTGCTGCCAGGCGCTGGCGATAAATAGTTGTGCCAGCTGGGCTTTAGTGAAGAGATAGCCCGCCTGACTGAGTTGTAAGGTAGCTCCTGCAATTAGCAGCACCAATACGCCGCGACGCCACTGTGTTTTAAGCGTGTACATAGCGATCGTGCCTTGTCGGTAGGTATATTAGCCCCGCCAATAATAATCCTCCAAGGCCTAGCAATAAGTGCCAGTACACACCAAGCGCCGTATTGGGGTAATTGTGGGCTCTCAATTGTTGTCCAGGCGCGATCTGGTTACCAATACTCTTAGTTTTCACCTCAGTGTTGTGATCTCTGGCGGGCGTTTTCTCAACGGCTACAAAACTGGTGTAAGGGCTAATAAGTTGATGTGCCAATGCCACTGCCAATACGTTCTGTTTAGTCTCGCTCTCGCTAGCCCCTGCGGTTTTTTTATCTAGCAGCGTAGATATTTTATTGCGCGCCCATAAGCTAGCGACCCCGGTGCGAGATGCTGGCTGAGTTAAGGCCACTGATTGTCGCCAAGGGCCATTTTGAGTGCTGCCTTTGAAAACAATTTCGCTAGGGCTCGCCGCGGTTGGGTTTTTGGGGCTAAAGAACTTTGCCGTAAGTAATAACGGCTGGCCCCGATAGAGGTCTCCGATGCGCTGTGGATACATGTCTACCGAGCTATGCTGGGGCCACTCAACACTAATGTCGCGCAGTAGCGGCGATTGCAGTTGTAAAAAAAGGCGCGACATCTTGCTTGATACCTCGCTGCTATTGCCGATATGAGTAAAACTGCCGCGGCCAAATTGAGCCGCTTTGCGCATGAAATAGCTGTTGGGGGCGGGTCCTATGGCTACTGTGAAAAGTCGTGCACTGCCTAGTTCGGCTTTAATCAGCCTAAATAAAGCCTCTTCATTGCCGACACTGCCATCGGTAATAAATATAATTTGCGCGAGCTGTGCCGAATTCGCATTATCTGCAAGCGACTGCTGCAGCGGCGCATACATCTCGGTACCTCCTCCAGCCTGCAATGCACCAACATAGTCCTGAGCGCGCTTAATATTATCGGCGTCAGCATTAATTGGTCTGGACGCGAAGCTTTGATGGTCAGAATTGAAGTCGATAATATTAAATTTGTCCTTGGGCAGCAGCGTTTGCAATGCCATTTGTAAGCTGGCCTTGGCCTGTACTATCGATGTACCCTGCATAGAACCTGATGTATCGATAATAAAATTAACGTTGCGCGGCAGTGTCGATGGTAGTTGTTGTTGTGGCGGCACTAGCATTAGCAATAAATAATCATCGCCGTCGACACGTTCGCTAAATACAGCCGCTGTCGGGGCCTTGCTAGCGACAGGTTGCCACTGCAATACAAAATCTCTATCCATGGTCTCACGCTCCTGGCTGAACTCCACATTGTGATATGCACCATTGCGGCTGATCTTAATATCGTGCAGGGGGCTCTCAAGTGTTGCCAATGGTAGGCCGGCATTGAGTGTTATCGCTATGGAGACTGAATTATTATCACCATTAGCTAAAAATTGCCGCATAAATGGGGTTATAACATCAGCATCGGGTACTTGTTCGGTGGCCTGCGACCAACCCCAGCCCGACTGGCCTAGTTTTATTTCACTATTGTTAACAAGTGGTGCGCCGGGTATATAGCGCGGGGTTATAGTCAGCGGTAAACGCAGACTGAATTGGCCAAATTGATAGTCAACTCTTTGTATATAGCGGAGGCTGACCTCGATAGTCTCGCCAGGGCCAATGTTGGCCACTTTTTGGGTAAATATATTTGGCCGCTGTTGCTCCACTAAGCTAGCGCGGCGGCCACTTTTTTTAGCCTGCTGATAAATGTCTCGTGCCTGTTGTTTTTCTTTAATCTCGCCTTTAATCAATCTTTCACCAATCTTCATTTCCATGGCGTTAACCGCCGCTGTTGCTGGCAGAGGGAACAGGTATAACGCTTCTAACCAATCGCTGCTTTTATTGCGAAAGCTTTGCCGATAAGTCACCGTGGCCACCATTCCCTGAATACTCATACTGACATCAGTTGCAAGATGCAGTGCATCGAATATTTGGCCCTTGTTATTACTCAGTTGTAAGTGTCCCGTTTCGGCCGGTTTGTTAGGGGCGGCATTGGCGATACTCACGGCTCCAAGTGTTAATGCAATAATGAGACCGAGCAATAGTAGCCAAAAATACCGTCGGTTATTTTTTTGCCTTGAGTCTTGCAGCAAATTGCGACGGTCTATGCGTTGTTTTCCAAACATAATACTTATCCTCTGTGGTTAGCTTTAGTTAACCAAGAGGAAAGGGCAAAGCTGTGGCGCAATTGTGATGAATAGTGACAGCGTCGATTTTGGCAAATTTTTAGGTTGTAGATTGACAGTGGCGGCTCACGCGTTTGCACATCAACCGTGTCGTTTGCATCATTGGCCTATCAAAAATATCGGCTTGTAACTTGCCTTTGTGTCACCATATTAAGGGCAGTCTACTAGGAGCTTTTATGTCTACCACTAATGTCACCTGCCCCAAATGCAATGCCACGAATAAACTGCCCAGTGGGCGCTTGGTCGACGGTCCCAAATGCGGCAAGTGTAAGAAACCGTTGTTTGGCGGTAAACCTATCGTTTTGACTGCAGCCAATGTCGCGGCGGTGCTCAATCACAACGATCTGCCGGTATTGGTCGATTGTTGGGCGCCTTGGTGTGGACCCTGTAAAAGCTTTGGACCAATATTTGAGCAGACCGCCAAAGCGATGGAACCCAAATTGCGCTTTGCAAAACTCAATACCGAGGCTTGTTCGGCGGTGGCGACGCGATGGAAGATCCGCTCTATTCCTACTCTGATACTGTTTAAGCAAGGTAAAGAAGTGGCGCGTATGTCGGGTGCTTTGTCTCAGCCACAGTTAAAGCAGTGGTTGGCACAGCAAGGTATTCGTTAACAATTGCTTTAATTCATTACCATTGAGCTCCGAGGGCTAAGCCATGACTAATTCTGCTGATATCAGCGAGCATTTTTTCCACTATTTACAGAGCGATGTCGATACCAGCGTAGGGCTCGGTTTGACCGATAAGCTGGCCCAGTTAGGCGACCCAAGTCTAGCTGCGCACCAGCAGTCTGTTACCGCAGCCGAAGCGCTGCTGGCCAAGGTTAACGCGGCCGAAATCAGCGCTTGCAATTTTTATCAGCGGCTGGATATCGACTTGATCAAACTGCATTTGCAGCAAGACCTATTTTTTAAAACCTTGACCATCGATGGCAAGCCTCAGCGCCGTTTAAAACCAGGGGGTGTCGATGGTATTAGTGCGGGTATTTTTCAATTATTTGTCAACGATGAACGCAGTGCACCAGAGCGCCTGCAGGATATTCTGGCGCGAGTGAAGTTGGCACCGGCATATTTAGAACAAGAACTGCAAGTATTAACCCAGCCCGTTAAGCGCTGGCTGGATATCGAAGTGGTGCAGGCTGAGGGGCTGCCAGAATTATTCGATAATATTTTAGTCTGGGCTAAGAGCTTTAAATTTTCCGATATGGCGTCATTACAAACAGCCACTACGCAATTAAAACATGCCATTGCTGCCTACATTAGCAGGCTAAAATCTCTGCCGACGACGCATAAATTTGCCATAGGTATAGATAAACTTGAACAGCTATTAGCCCTTAAAAAAATTGATAAAACGCCAGAGCAACTGCGCCAAATGGCCGCCGACTATATGTGTTCAACTGCAACGTCGATTGAAACCTTGCGCCAGCAGTTAGTTACAAAATATCAGCTCGATACCGACACCACTCCGGCGCAATTGCACAACTTTTTAAATAAGCGTTTTACCGTGCAATTAAAAGATGGCGAACTGAGTTCGGTGCTGGATATCTACTCGGCCGAAAAAGCTAAGATTTTAGACTTTATTCAGAACAGTAATTTATTTCCACTGCCCTTTGATCAAGATATGAAAATACTGCAGACGCCTAACTTTTTACAATCGGTGATTCCGGCTGGTGCCATGTGGCCGCCGCTGGCGCTGCGTGAAGGCACGCAAAAAAGTCTGGTTTATCTAACGCTAAAAGAAGATGAGCTGGACGAGCATACTCATCTTGGTATTCCGGTTATGATGATCCATGAGGGTATTCCTGGTCATCACTTACAGTTTGCCAGCGCCGCTCTTCAGCCATCGCTAATTCGCCGTATTTTTAGCGCCTGCGAGCACGCTGAGGGCTGGACCACTATGCTAGAGGACTACATGCTCGACATTGGCTATGTCGCCGAAGATCTAGTCGATGAGGTTCGCTTTATCGCTAAACGTGAAATTTCACGGCTGGTCGCACGAGTCGGCATCGATCTGTATTTTATGAGTGGCGACAAGCAGTTTTTGAATGTCGGCTTAGCGCTTGAATTTAACGCCAGTGATCCGTTTGAGAATGCTGCATTACTGCTGCAGACCGCAACTGGTTTTACTGATGGCCGCGTACAGGCCGAGCTCAATTGGTATTCTACCGAGCAGGGTTATCCACTCAGTTATTTAACCGGTAATCGCATGGTTTGGCAGTTAAAGTCTGACCTTCAAATAGCCAATAAAAAACAGCTGTCTCAAACTGAGCTGGACAAGGAGTTTCACCGTATTTACTTACAGTCTGGCTGTATGCCGGTGTCATTGTTACGCGAAGTTTATCGGCACGAAGGCCTACTGTAATGCAGCCGCAGGCCGACCCCTTTATTGTCCCCTTTTGCGCTGAGCAGATTGAGATTCTCTATCGAGATGAATCGCTTCTGCTGATTAACAAGCCCAGTGGATTATTGAGCCTGTCTGGCAAGCATCCGCTGAATAAAGATTCGGTGCATTATCGGCTGGTGCAGGACTATCCCACCGCTACACTGCTGCATCGCCTCGATTTCGGTACATCGGGGATTATGTTGGTGGCGCTGAATAAAGCGGTGAACAGTGTGCTGACCAAGCAATTTCAGGCGCGCACCATACATAAAACCTACAGCGCTATTTTGCATGGCTCGTTAGCACAGGATGAAGGGCTAATCGAGTTACCAATTGCCCGCGGAGAATTTCCGCAGCAGATTATTTGTGCTGCAACGGGTAAATCCGCTTTAAGTGAATATCGTGTGTTAGAGCGCTTGTATAACCCCGATCGAACCCGGGTAATGTTTACCCCTATAACCGGTCGCACACATCAATTGCGCATTCACAGTCGCGAGTTGGGGCACTCGATTTTGGGCTGTGATCTCTACGCCAGCGATGAAGCCTTTTTTATGGCCGCACGCTTAATGCTGCACGCCACGACTCTCGACTTTGATCACCCCGTTAGCGGCGAGCGTATAAACGCTATTTGCCCCTGCCCGTTTTGAATACAGGTAAGTGAGTAGCCGTTTAAAAGTACAATGCTTAAAAGTTCTTATCGCAGCAGTGGCGGTTACTCCAAGGGCTAGGATGTGTACTAGCTATACCGGCGTTGTGTTACAAGCCAGACCCGATGAAAATTGTCTATTAATGACACCGACACCAAGTATTTAGGCGTTGATCAAGTGGTGGTCAGTGTGTCAGATTCTGCCTTGAGTCATCTTTCAAAGTGAGATTTGTGCGTTTATTGGTTTGGTGATGACCATGGCGGGGCACTACTACCTCGATAAACTGGCCAAAATGATGGGTAACTGGGCCTCTAGCTGAGCGTCGCGCTGACAATGGCATCGGCACCGGCTATTACCGGTGTTATTGCGTCATATGGCGGTCAATACAGTGACGTCTTAGTGCTGGGCTCTGGTGCTATATTGTTGGGTTTAACCGTTCTATTGCAGATGAAGAAAAGTTCAGGGTACAAGTTGGATAAAATAGCGTTGGCATCACAGGGCTTCATAGCGTGCTAAAATAGCCAGCTTTCATATCCAAGTTAAAGAATCGCACCGCTATGCTCCGTATCAATGAAGTTAAACTACCCCTCGATCACTCTGATGATCAATTGTCTGAGACTATAGCGCTTACATTGGGGGTGTCGGCTTCAGAGCTTATCGAGTTTACCGTATTCAAACGTAGCTACGACGCTCGTAAAAAGAGCAATATCCAGCTTATCTACCAAATCGATGTCGAGCTGGACACGGCACTGGAGGCACGTTTATTGGCGTCGGCGCTTCACGGCGTGAGACTTAGCCCAGATACGGGCTATTACTTTGTCGGGCATGCCGATGAGCAGTTTCCGGCAGCCGAACAGCAGCGTCCAATAGTCATTGGTTTTGGTCCCTGCGGTATTCTGACCGCGCTGCTGCTGGCACAAATGGGCCTCAAACCAATCGTGCTGGAACGCGGTCAAGATGTGCGTCAGCGCACCAAAGATACTTTTGCGATGTGGCGCAAGCGTGAACTCAATACCGAGTCGAATGTGCAATACGGTGAGGGCGGCGCGGGTACCTTCTCCGACGGCAAACTTTATAGTCAGGTGAAAGATAAACGCCACCTCGGTCGCAAGGTGATGAGCGAGTTTGTAAAATCCGGCGCGCCAGAAGAGATCATGTATGTCAGCAAACCGCACATCGGCACTTTTAAGCTGGTGACGATGGTGGAAAGCATGCGCGCCGAGATTATTCGCCTTGGGGGGGAGATTCGCTTTGGTCAAAAAGTGGCGACTATTCTTCGTCAAACTGACAAAGAGGAAGAACAGGGTTATGTGACGGGTGTTACTTTGACGACTGGAGAAACGCTGCCCAGCCGCCACATCGTTTTGGCTATTGGACACAGCGCCCGCGACACTTTTCAAATGCTGCTCGAGCAGGGGGTTTATATCGAGCCCAAGCCTTTTTCTATTGGCTACCGCATCGAGCACCCGCAATCGGTAATCGACAAGGCCCGCTTCGGCGCTGCGGCCGGTCATCCAATTCTCGGCGCGGCCGATTACAAACTAGTACACCACTGTAAAAATGGTCGCACTGTCTACAGTTTCTGCATGTGTCCTGGTGGCACTGTGGTCGCAGCCACCTCAGAAGAGGGCCATGTGGTCACCAACGGCATGTCGCAGTATTCGCGCAACGAGCGCAACGCCAACTCAGCTATTGTGGTCGGTATTGACCCCGAGCGCGATTACCCTAGCCATGTGTTGGCGGGCATAGACTTGCAGAGCCAGTTAGAAAAGTTGGCGTATAAACTGGGTGGTGAGGATTACACCGCACCGGCACAACTGGTCGGTGATTTTCTGGCTGATACGCCTTCTACCGAACTCAGAGGTGTAGCGCCTTCCTATCAACCCGGTATTAAACTTGGCGACTTATCCAAGGCGTTACCGCAGTTTGCTGTCGACGCTATCCGCGAAGCTATTCCTGCGTTTGATAAAAAAATCAAAGGGTTTGCTATGAAAGACGCTATGCTTACCGGCGTCGAGACCCGCACTTCATCGCCAATATGCATCAAACGCGATCGCAATTTTGAAAGCCTTAACACTAAGGGGTTGTATCCCGCAGGTGAAGGCGCCGGTTATGCCGGAGGCATCTTGTCAGCAGGCATCGACGGTATAAAAGTGGCCGAGGCATTGGCAATCGACTTGTTAAAAATTGAGCGCGAAGCTTAAAGGATGGCGGCACCGTTAAGGTACTTGGCAGGCTATGCGCCTGAGTTGCAGCAGCAAATTCAGCGCATGCTCGATGATAATAAATTGCACAGCTATATCGAAAAAAAGTATCCCCAGCAACATACTGTTGCCAGTGATAAAGCCCTGCGCGAATTCGTACAAGATTATAAACAACGCTACCTGAAAAAATCGTCGCCGCTTAGCAAGGTGGTGTTCGACAATAAAATTCATGTGGTTCATAACGCTCTCGGCCTGCACAGTTATGTTAGAAAATCCCATGGCGGAAAAACTGTCAGCAAGAATGAAATTCGTATAGGTGCGGTTTTTAAACAGGCTCCCGAGGCTTTTCTGCAGATGATTGTGGTGCATGAATTGGCGCACTTAAAAGAGCGCGAGCACAACAAGGCTTTTTATAAACTCTGCCAGCATATGTTACCAAATTATTTTCAGCTCGAATTTGATTTGCGAGTGTATTTAACCTGGCAAGAGACGTTATCCTAAGGGCAGAAGATCATGTGTCTTTTGGTTAGTTTGAATCTACAACCTTGCAATAGGGTGGTCTTTAATTAGCTGAAAAGTCATATTTCGTAGGGGGTGCGTCTTAGCTGTTTAGGCTGTTTTTTGTTGTTTTTTTAATAATGCATAATTAATATTATATAAATATTTGTCTGAGCTGAGTTTAACTAAATAGATATACTTAGTGAGTATAATTTTTTCTAAAGTTATAAAATAATAATTTTAAATATATTTAAGAGTAATGAATATATGTGATTACTCTTAAATATATATTTTCTTAAATCTTTTCAAATATGCTAACTCTTAGCTTGCGGTCATTGTTTTCGTCAGGAAAGTCACACTCACTGGTAAAGTGTTCAGTCACTTTCAACGTGTTAGATGACGATTCTATTATCTCCGAATCTAAAAATTCCCACGTTGCATCGAAGCTATGAAATAAACAAATTAGCCACCCTTTAGTGTTCAAAAGCTTTGCGCACATGTTGACCAAACGTGAAAAATCTTGTCCTTTGGGTTGATGCTCTGAATAGGGTGACTTATAGACTTTGGGTGGCGGGTCTAAAATAATGCCATCAAACCGCTGTTTGTTTTTTATGGCTTTCGGTAAATGCTTGTATATATCGCCTTTTATAAAGCTACGTGTGCCATAGTCGAGGCCATTTTTTTCATAACTGGCTTGAATGCGCGGCAGCAGGTCTTTTGATTTATCCAGATGGACAGCTTCTTTTGCGCCACCTTTTAACGCGGCCACACCAAGACTGCCGGTAAATGAGAATAAATTAAGAACACGTCGACCATTACTATTATTGGCTAACCATTTACGCACAGGGCGAGCGTCTAAATACAAACCGCAATTGTGCATAGAATCGGGTAATAAACTGTAATAAATCCCATATTCTTGGGAAAATTCTGGTGCGCAAGAAAGGTCACCATGCAGCGCAAACATCCTATTTTTTAATGGTATTCTTATCGACTGGTTACCTTTGGCTAAGATGAGTGTAAAAGGGAAGTGTTGTAATAATGCGTCTTTGATTGTAGCAAGGTCGTCACGAATATCATCCTTGTATTCTACTATAGCCATCATGCCAAATTTTTCTATAACAACACCTTTTGCGCCTTCGGTGTAGCCATGAAAAACTCGCCAACTATCAAATTCATTAGATTCGTGTAATGATTTTCGGTCATTCCATGCTTTATCAATTAGCTCGTGCCATTTAATTGTCAAGTCTATTGCCTACTCGAATTTTTGAATGTTTTAAAAAATTAGCTGATAACACCTCGATACCAGCAGTATTCAATATGAAAAATTGTATTGAATAGATGTTTAATGTGAGTGACTAATCACCCATGAATACCGAGAGTGAGTTAACGTTTATTACAAGGATATAAGCTAACTAGTGGATATTTACGTGTCATTATATCCAACTACCGCTCGAGTTAATACTGACATTAAGACCGGAGTTAAAGGGGCTCAGTCATAAAGCCCTGCTATTTTGAAACAGCGATTAAATTCAATATTGCCACAAGTAAGTCACACCTTTGAGCCATAATTTCGAGTCAACTGGTCGCGGGCTGCCGTTAATACATAGCTGTGCACATAGCTATATAGATAGCCCTACACACCACTTTATTTGACTGACCGATACCAGAATCAGCTTCTCGGTGATGTTTATTTACTATTGCTCATATGTGCCTAGAATTGCAGGCCTCGCCATATCTTGACAGCGGAAACGGTGGCGGCGCTATATCAGCGCATTCCTGGGTATAACAACATTAAAAAAATTGCAGCAGCAGATCATAGCGTCTCTGATTCTGACATGGTTTATATTAAAAATAGAGTCGCGAGCGTATTCAAACTGCATGCTGGTGGAATCTGAGTCCTTGGCCATAAGATGCACTGTAGCTAATTGGGGGGGGGCTGTGGATCAATTTATGGTTGAATATGATATAAATATTTTTTAACAAGTGCAGTCATTACCCTTTTTGGTCCGTTGAGTTATTACGAGTGTTCAGGTTTATGTTAAACACTAGAAAAGAAGCCATCGGGCTAGGTTTGATCTGTGTTATCGGGTTGTTGACCACTGCGGCCTATCTAATTTATGACCGGCTGCCGCAAGATGCTCAGTATCATAATTTTTCAGATACGCAGCTGCATTGGTGTATCCCCAATTTTTTCAACGTTATCTCGAATGTTCCCTTTTTGGTGGTTGGCTTGTTAGGCCTTGTTGCCTTCAGGGCGCCTAAACCTAGTGACTATGCAATTGTTCAGTCAAATTTGCTTGCCTATAGCATCTTGTTTATTGCTAGTGCTTTAGTCGGTATTGGTTCGAGCTATTATCATTTACAGCCCAACAACCTTACTTTGGTATGGGACCGGCTGCCCATGGCGCTGGCTTTTATGGCGTTTTATTCGATCATAATTAGTGAATACGTATCGCCTAAGCTAGGTAAATTATTGCTTTTTCCGCTGCTGTTTGTGGGTCTTGTCTCGGTATTTTATTGGCGTTATACCGAGTTAAACGGCGTGGGTGACCTTCGGTTATACATGGTTGTACAGTTTTTTCCATTAGCGACCATGCCGGTTATTTTGCTGCTGTTTAAATCCAGTTATGGCACAGCGTCTAAGTATTGGTTATTACTGGCCTGCTATCTGATGGCAAAGCTTGTTGAGTATTTTGACGCCCAGATACATGAGGCTCTTATTGTGGTTAGCGGGCATTCAATTAAGCATGTGTTACCTGCTCTAGGGCTTTATATGTTGTTGAAGTCCTATCAGCAGAGCAACAGCGCTTTAGGTCATTAAGTAGTTTGTTTTGGGTACTCATTTGAAAATAATACTGTTACCAGGGCTCGATGGAACTGGCTTGCTCTTTAATGGGCTGTTAAAGGCACTGCCGAATGATCTCGAGGTTGACGTTATTTGTTTAAACGACTTATCGGCTAGAACCTATCACGAGCAGGCAATAGAGCTTGCCGCTAGATATGTTGGTACTGATCTAGTACTGGTGGCCGAGTCTTATTCCGGGCGTCTGGCTTATGAGTGGTGTGGTGTATCAAACGCCGCAGTGCGCGCAGTAGTGTTTCTCGCCAGTTTTGTTTCGGCACCGTCGTTAATTTCAAGGCTTGCAGGGTATTTACCCGTCTCGTTACTGAAGCCCCATCGACTGAGTCGATATTTGGTGAATCGAGTCGGTTTTGCGGGGGCAGGGGCCCCTGAGCACATTGACCCAGTATTTGAGTCAATACGCCTTACTGATCAGCACACACTTAAGCAGCGCCTGAAGAATATAAGCCAGTTGCATACACCCAGTAAGCTTTACAATATTCCCAGCGTCTATATTCGGCCAAGTCATGATTATTTGGTTGCTAATAAAGCCGTAGCGGCCGTGACCTCAGTGTTCAATAACCTGGAGGTAGTTAGGGTCTCAGGTGGGCATTTCATTGCACAGTCCAGCCCATACCTGTGTTCTAACATCATACAAAAGATGGCAGCAATAGGTTAAATAATAGATTCAATCATTATTGTCGCTAGCCTGCGGCATCAAGTTTCAAGCTCATAGTTTGGCAACTGGATCACGCCGGTCTTTGCACACAGAAAAAAATGCGTGTTTTATATTGGCCTAATATTGCATCACACAGCGCCAGTGCACCCTTATATTTGTAATACCCCTAAACACTCCTCAAAGCACCATAGACAAGGGCTGGCGAGGCTATATAATCTGTGCAACGCTAATAATTATCCATACCACAGGATCGACTTATGCCTAAGGCCAGTGACGTTAAGAAGAACTCCGCAATCGAATACAACGGCGGTACCTATATTGTTCGTGATATCGAACGCTCGGTCCCTCAGGGCCGCGCTGGTGGTAGTCTCTACCGCATGCGTATGTACGATGTGGTTACTGGCAACAAGATTGACGAGACCTTTAAGGACTCGGAAATGTTGCCCGAAGCCGATCTTATCCGTCGCCAGGTGATGTTTTCCTACATCGACGGCGATGAGTACGTGTTTATGGACAACGAAGACTACACCCCTTACAACTTCAACAAAGAATCCATAGCCGACGAATTGTTGTTTATCAATGAAGAAACCCATGGTATTCAAGCGATCTTGGTGAATGACGCAGCGGTAGCGCTGGATATGCCAAGCAGTGTTGAGCTTGAAATTTCTGAGACCGACCCCTCTATTAAAGGGGGTTCGGCCACATCGCGTACCAAACCAGCGATCTTGACTACTGGGCTAACCGTCAGTGTCCCTGAGCATATTTCCACTGGCGACAAGATTAAGATCAATGTTGAAGAACGCAAGTTTATGGGCCGCGCCGACAAGTAATTATTTGGCGAGATAGATAAAAAAGGGCGTCGATAGGCACACTATCGACGCCCTTTTTTTATGCATCTCGCTGTTCTGTGGTCGAGTATGCATAAGTGATTAGCGTATAGCCCTGCGATGCTAAATTTTTATTTTACGAATATCATTATTTGCTGGCAGTGTTAAAGAACCAGAAAGTAGTGCTGGGGCAGTTAATTTTGAACCTATTATTATTTTACGTAGACAATGCTGCCAAGACCGCAGCCGATCTATAACTCAGGTAACGCTATGTCGTTAGACAATCCAATGCTCGCCGCTGATAAGCCTAAAAAGACTAAAAATTTGAGTATTATTTTTGAGCTGATCACTTTTATTAGGCCCTACAAAGTGCGTGTGCTGGCTGCTGTGGCGGCGCTGTTATGTACTGCCGCTTTAATGTTGTCGGTGGGTCAGGGCGTGCGCATGTTGATTGATCAGGGTTTTGCTCAGCAGTCACAGGCCGATTTAGAAGCCGCTATTCAATTTCTGATGGCAATCATTGTACTGATTGCCATCGGTACTTTTGCGCGATTTTATTTGGTGTCATGGCTTGGCGAGCGGGTCAGTGCAGACATTCGTTTGGCCGTGTTTAATCATGTGGTTGGGTTGCATCCCAGCTATTTTGAAACTCATGGCAGCGGCGATATTATGTCGCGTATTACCACTGACACTACCCTATTACAGAGCATTATTGGCTCCTCCTTTTCTATGGCCATACGCAGTGTATTGATGTGCATTGGCGCAATCATCATGCTGTTTGCCACCAATATCAAACTGACGCTGATTGTATTAGCGGCCGTGCCATTTATTCTTGTGCCCATTATATTTTACGGTCGCCGAGTGCGGGCGCTGTCGCGCAAGAGTCAGGACTCTATGGCCGATGTCGGCAGTTATGCTGGCGAGGCCATTGAACATATTAAAACAGTGCAAAGCTACAGTCGTGAGCGCGAAGAGCGCTCTAGCTTTGCCGCAGAGGTGCAAAAGACTTTCGCGATTGGTCGCCGCCGAGTACAGCAGCGCGCCACTCTCATTGCCGCCGTGATCGTGATTGTATTCGGCGCCATCACGGGCATGCTGTGGGTAGGCGGCAGTGATGTGATTGCCGGCACACTCTCTGGCGGTGATCTGGGCGCATTTGTCTTTTACGCGATATTGGTGGCATCATCGCTGGCAACTATTTCTGAAGTGGTGGGTGAATTGCAGCGAGCCGCAGGCGCTACGGAACGGTTACTGGAGTTGTTGCAGGTTCAAAGCGCTATATTGCCGCCGGTAGGCAACGCGGTAGTGGCTTCTAGTTTATCGGCCGAGGTGGTTTTCAATGCGGTCAGTTTTAACTACCCGTCACGACCCAATCTGGCTGCTACAGATGCACTCCATTTAGTCGCTCAGCAGGGTAAGGTACTGGCCCTGGTAGGCCCATCGGGTTCTGGTAAGACCACCTTGTTCGAATTACTACAGCGTTTCTATGATCCTCAATTCGGTCATATTACGCTCGGTGGCACCGATCTGCGCCAGTTAGATCCACAAGACCTGCGCCAGCAAATGGCGTTGGTGCCACAGCAGCCAGCATTGTTTAGCAGCGATGTGTTCCACAATATTCGCTACGGTAAGAGCAATGCCTCCGATGCTGAAGTGATTGAAGCGGCCAAAAAAGCCTATGCACACGACTTCATCGAGCAGCTTCCGCAAGGCTATAACAGTTACTTAGGCGAGCGCGGTGTCAGACTCTCCGGAGGCCAGCGTCAGCGTATCGCCATTGCCAGGGCTATCTTAAAAGACCCCAAAATTTTGCTATTAGATGAAGCCACTAGTGCTCTAGACAGCGAGAGCGAGCGACATGTACAACAGGCGTTAAAGGCTCTAATGCGGGGGCGTACTACTATTATCATTGCCCATCGATTATCCACTATTCAGCATGCCGATCAAATTGCTGTGCTGGCGCAAGGTAAGTTAGTTGAGGTGGGTGACCACCAATCACTAATGGCCACTTGTGTGCTTTATCAGCGGCTCGTTAAATTGCAATTTAAAGTGCTGGGGTAGGGTGGCTTATCTTCAAAAACGGGGGGCATATTGATAAATAACCTGACATTTTGTGCTCTGTGTAAATAGTGTATTTCCGACCTTCCGGTTGCTTAAGTAATTTCGGCCGTTCGCTTGGTGCCAGTATCAGCATCCGATCATTATTGAAGTCCCGCCGTTTCTTAGTGTTAACATTTAATCGAGTTAAATTTTCATTGCACGTAATTAGAGTGTTTTAATTCATGAAAAAACTATGTATCTACCATGGTAATTGCGCCGACGGCTTTGGGGCTGCTACGGCTGTTCGTATTGCATTGGGCGCTGAAAATGTTGATTTTCATGCGGGTCGTCACGGCCAACTCCCTCCTGACGTTACTGGTCGTAGCGTTATCATTGTAGACTTCTCTTATAAGCGCGAAGTGTTAATTCAAATGGCCGGTCAGGCAGAGTCAATTTTGATTCTCGACCACCATAAAAGCGCTCATATCGATTTTTCTGACCTGTCAAATAGAGTAGATAACATCACTGCTATTTTTGATATGGAGCGCAGTGGCGCGGTAATGGCGTGGCAACATTTTTTACCCGAGCGGCCAGTACCGCAGCTTTTGTTGCACGTTCAGGACAGAGACCTATGGAAGTTTGAACTCGACGGTACTCGCGAGGTGCAAGCGTGTGTGTTTTCACATCCGTTTGAGTTTCCTCTGTGGGAAAGCCTGCTGCTTGATATAGATCCTCAAACACTGAGAGAAGAAGGGCAAGCCATCGAGCGTAAACATGCTAAAGATATACGCGAGTTGATTGCCTCCGCAGCCTCTCGCACAGTGATCGCCGGTTATGACGTGCCCGTTCTCAACGCACCTTTTATGTTTAGCTCTGATGCCGGAAATATTTTAGGTGAGGGCGAGCCTTTTGCAGCCTGCTACTCCGATTCACCAAAAGGTCGAGGCTACAGTCTAAGATCAGCAGCGGACGGTGTTGACGTTTCCTTAATCGCGTCAAAGTTTGGTGGGGGTGGGCATAAGCATGCGGCTGGCTTTATGTTGCCAATAGACCAACTGGGTAATCTGGCAACACCTATGGATGTAAACTTGCAGCCTCACCAAGTGCAAGCAGTCAATGAGCATCTAGAACTCCAGCTAAAGATTGCAGCATTAGAGACTTTTTTCAACACAGAATTATTTTCACAACTACCGATCAATGAACAAGATTTAATGCTATGCCAGCTTACAACAATGCTTGAATATTGCCATATTCTGGAATTACGAATTGCGGTATTTGATTAGGCGGGCATTGCTGGAGCTAGCTCTGACTGTCCGTTAATGGCACAGAACGGTCTTTTCTATGAGACATATTGCCCATAATTTAATAGCGCGATAACTCAGTAAGATAGCTGTTTTGTTTATGTGTGTTACTGAGGTTATCGGTAATGACTCAAAAATATTTTTCAGTACCTATGATATTAACTTCACTTTGAGCCCTGACGATGGCGGTATAGAGCCACGTTCTGTTTGCGATGCCGCCTTTTTGTAGTGCAATAATTATACGTAAAAACTGTGACCTTTGAGCTTTATGAAGAGTGATCATATAACCCCGCTTCATACAATTTTATGGTCGGGGCATTCATTATAATTTGGTTGTTGTAATAAAATCGAAATGCAGTGATCTTATCGCGTTAAAATTATGGGTTATAACAGAAGGTATGGAGTTCGCTAATGGTTGTTGAAGTGGCAGTGGTTGGTATCGCACGAACGCCTATGGGCGCTTTTCAGGGCGCGCTGAGCACTTTGAGTGCCACAGAACTGGGCGCAGTGGCTATTAAAGCGGCGCTGCTGAACGCCGGTGTTGCGGCTAAAGACGTTAGCGAGGTATTGATGGGCTGCGTGCTCAGTGCTGGTTTGGGGCAGGCGCCAGCAAGGCAGGCGGCGCTGGCGGCGGGTTTACCTGAGTCGATACCTTGCACCACCTTAAATAAGGTATGCGGCTCGGGTATGAAAGCGATTATGCAGGCGCGCCAAGCACTTATCTCGGGTGACGCTGATGTGGTGGTGGCTGGTGGCATGGAGAGTATGAGTGGTGCGCCTTACTTGTTGCCAAAAGCGCGTGAGGGTTATCGACTGGGGCATGGCGAGCTTCTTGATAGCGTTTTCTACGACGGCTTGCAGGATGCTGCAGCGGGTGAGTTGATGGGGGTTTTTGCCGAAGCTTGTGTCGATAAATACGATTACAGCCGCGCTGATCAAGATGCCTATGCCCTTCAATCTCTGATGCGTGCGCAAAGTGCTATCTACCGCGGTGATTTTGTAGGTGAGATAGCGCCGGTAAAAGTGAGCGGTCGCAATGGCGATACCGTGGTTGCAGTCGATGAATCACCGGGCTGCGCTAAACCTGAGAAAATCCCGCAACTAAAACCGGCCTTTAAAAAACAGGGTTCGGTTACTGCTGCCAATTCAAGCTCTATTGCTGATGGTGCGGCAGCGCTGGTGTTAATGCGTAAAGATGATGCGTTGGCACAGGGTTTGAACGTTCTCGCGGTTATTAAGGCGCAAACCCAGCACGCGCAGGCACCGCAATGGTTTACCACGGCCCCTGTGAGTGCGATTAAAAAAGTATTGGCTAAATCGAACTGGCAAAAAGATGACGTTGATCTGTTTGAGATTAACGAAGCTTTTGCCTGTGTGGCCATGGTTGCGCGCGATGAGCTCGAAATTAATCAGAGTAAGTTAAATATTAGCGGCGGCGCTTGCGCGCTGGGTCACCCCATTGGCGCCTCTGGCGCGCGCATAGTAGTGACATTAATCGCTGCATTGCAGCGCTTGAATAAGTCAAAAGGTGTCGCTGCGCTGTGCATAGGTGGCGGTGAAGCCACTGCGATGGCTTTCGAGCGGTGTTAAATTATCTGCATTGACTCTAGCTGCGTCGGTGCCGTGCTTATGGTCAGGATGAACGGGTAGATAATTATTCCTGCGTTATCTGTACTTTCACCATCTGTGGTGGTCGATTATAGGATTTAAGAAAGCCAACAGTCGGTCATATCCTATTGTATGCTCCCGCCTTGCATGAGGTACCTTCTACCCAGAGCAAATAAATCCTGCTTTAAAAACACTCGCAGAATTTGTTGGGCAGTGGGTACCTGAATGGGCAGTATGTTTGGGTGCTTGGAAAGATAGTGTATTTTACGTGAGAGCAAGGAGTCTCTGCGCACAAATAGGGAGTTTATAGCGCGTATACAGTATTTTTAGAAGCAAAAAAACTGCCATTTAGTGGGTCTTGTTATTACATCCCTGTAATCTCGACACGCTGTTCGTCCTGAGCATAAGTAGATAGTGCCGAATTTAGTCGATATATTCGAAGACCTTTACGATTTTTTGCACACCATCGGTATCGCGGACCACTTTTACCGCTTGGTCAGCCTCGGCGCTGGTCAGTAGGCCCATCATAAATACGGTATTGTCTTCGGTAACTACTTTAATACGGCCGCTGTCTATATCGCCATTGGCGAGCAGTTTACTTTTGACCTTGGAAGTCAGCCAACTGTCATGGGTGCGGCTAAAAAAAGAGGTCTTGTCGTGCACCTGCAGCTCATTATAAACCTGACGTACGCGGTTGATTTTGCCGACGGTTTTTCCAGCCAGTGCGCGCACCTCATTGCTAGAGACTTCACCCGATAGCAACACCACACCGTTGAAGCTGGTGACGTTAATGTGGGCCTCCTCTAGGGCGCGGCTAGCTTTACCAAGATTGACTAATGCTAGAGTTTCAATTTGTTCGTCGTCGATGGCTGCGCCCCAAGTACGCTCACCAGCGTCGCCGTTAACGGGGCCGTCACTGGTAGCGCTAATTAAACCGCTACAGCCACTGAGACATATTAGAGCGGCTGCGATGAGGGCGAATGTGAATATATTTATTGGGTTCTTATGCATGATTTGGGTACTTCAAGAAATGGTGATTTTTATGTCAGAGCAAGGAAGTACCGCGCGCGCAAAGTACATACACGCGGGCCGCTCTCTCGCATCCCTGTAATCGCGAGATTTCGTTGGTCTTAAACATAAGCGCAGCGCTGACCAAGCTATCGCGGAAATGTGAATTTCTACAGGTGGCCTCAATATTCTCCGCCAAACAACTGCCCATCAATCAAATCGCAGAGGCTAAATAGAGTCAGCATATGTACTTCATGGATGCGAGCTTTAGACGCAACCGGTACGCGAAGTTCAATATCGTTGGTGTCGAGCAGGGCGGCGATGTCGCCACCGTCATTGCCGGTGAGGGCGATAATACTCATATCTCGGTCATGGGCGGCGCGAATGGCTTGCAGTAAGTTGCTGGGGTTACCGCTAATGGTAACAATTAACAGTATGTCGCCGCTGTGGCCAAGGGCGCGAATTTGTTTTGCGTAGGCCTCGTTAAAGCTCTGCTCTATGGCTGCGCCAGTCTGGGTGGTGATGTCGGTGCCGATGGTAATGGCGGGTAGGCTGGGGCGCTCTTGTTCGAAGCAGTTGACCAAGCTACTGGTGAATATCTGTGCCTGAGCCGCAGAGGTTCCGTTACCGCAAGTGAGGATTTTATTCTCCCCCAAAAGTGCGTGTACAATCATTTGACTGGCTTCGCTAATCAGCGGTGCCAGTGCTTCGCCAGCGTGCATCTTGGCTTCGATACTTTCATGAAAAAGCGTGATAACTCGCTGTTCTAAAGGATCAAGCTGATCTTCGGTGTGTGCCATGGTATTGAGACTTTTATCGCAAGTGTAAATGTTGTGGGTGTATCACGGGCTACTGTCATTCGCCGACTATTGATCACCCATGACGGCATTAAGCCTTTCGGCACGCTTAGACGTTGCTAGGACCGGCTGTTAACCCCGTGCCTTAGTACTTCTAGAGCGGGTTAGAAAAGTAAAAATCAGATGTTTTTTCTTTTCGTGATTTGGCAAAGATAGGCAGCATTGTTTAACAAATTGTTAAAAAGCATTTTTAATCCAATCAATGCGGTTGCCTGCAGACATAGCCACTATATCAAAGCGGCAGGGGCACTGCTCGCTAAGCTTGTGTTTTTGTAAATAGTGTAATGCAGCGCGGCGCAACTTTTGCTGTTTGTGTGTGGTGACGCTTTCGGCGGCCGTGCCGAACATATCGCTGTGGCGATAGCGAACTTCTACAAATACTAGCTGTTCTCGGTCTAAGGCAATTAGATCGATTTCGCCGCTTTTAATACCATAGTTGCGGGTGCAAATAAGCAAACCTTGCCGGCACAAATAATTTTCTGCTTGTTCCTCGGCCCACTGGCCTTTATTGGCTGGTGCTTGCTGGCCTTTTTTCCAGTATGAAATATGGCGTTGTAACGGACGCTGAAAATAATCGAGCAGGCTCATCCTTGAGAGTCCTCAATATTAAGGGGTGTTGGGTACGACTACGGGCATTGGAATAGCCCGCCCTGAGATAATTTGGGCCCATGTTTGCTGACGTTCAATGCGTTGGTTTTGCTTCATAGTTAGTGCGCCGGTAGCACCAAAGAAACGAGTGCCTGGGACTTGCTGTAGCTGCATTAGGCGGGGGTATATATGATATGCATCTACGCCCAGAGCGTAGAGGCGACCGTAGCTAGCGCTAGAGGGGCGGTGCGCGTCAATTGCTTTCTTTTCAGGGCTGGTTTGGTCGAATATCCATGGTGATGAACTGAACTTGATGCCGTTAAGATCGCGGTCGTTCTTGCGATCCGCTGTGCCAGCATAGACGTGACTAGTGGCATATACAGGTACTTTACCAGCGTAGTGAAAGGCCAATGTTGGAATGATTTGCCTGGCTTGGCCTGGGCGAGCGGTGAGAAATACCATATCTAAGTCTTGGCGACGACGCGGTTCAAATTCAAAACTGTGGCCAAACAGACCTTGCAGCTCACTTGCGCGCCGCTTGCTTTGATCAATGTGAAGCGCACTGGCAATCACCGCTGAATAATCATTTTTGCCAGTAAAGCGATTTATGCTAACAACCTCACCTCCTAGTGTCTGCCACTGACGGGCAAAGGCATCAGCGCTGCGTTCACCCCAGCTGGCATTTGGAGTGATAATCATGGCGCGCCTGTGGCCTTCGAGCCAGGCGCGGTTGGCAGCCTGGGCAGTTTCATCTTCAATGGCGAGACCAAATTGGTAAAAATTTGGCTGTAAGATTGTGGCGGTGAGAGGTTCGCTGTTGGGAAAGGGGTCAGCCATAAGTGCGTCTAATGACGTGCTCGGCAGCTCTGTAGAGGCTTTTTTCTCTATATAATTTAGACTTAAAATGGGCGCGGGTAGCTCTGTTAGCTCGCTAAGTGTTTTGGCGGCGCCTTTGTTGAGAGGCCCTATGACCATGTCGGCACCGTCGCTAATAGCTTGCAGGTAGAGTGCTTCAATGTTTTCTTTGGCATTACTGGTGTCGTAGATGCGTACCGCCGGTATCCATGAACCGTGGTGCATGGCCTGGTAGTAAGCGCTAAAGAAACCGTCGCGAATCGCGCTGCCGGCTTTGCCGAGTTTGTCACTTAGCGGCAATAAAAGAGCGACTGCTCTAGGTGTTTGTTCAATAAGGGCGCCGATCAGCTCTAAATCACTGGGTAGTTTTAAGCTGGCGGGGTGTTGCGGCCAATTTTGCATCCACTGTTGTATCTGACGCTGTTGCAGACCGAGATCGCCCTGATTGTTTTTGTTGAGGTTGGCGAGCTGGTACCAGGCTTTTAATTCGCTATTTTGCTCTTGTTTAGCGCGCTCTTGCAATACCGCCTGTGGCAGGGTCATCAAAGCTTGCCATATGGCATTATGGTTGGTGTTGCGCAGAGTTTCATCGGTGAGCAGCAGCTCTAACAATAGTCGCTCGTTGAGGCTTTGGTCAATTTCGCCAAGAATAATAAATACTTGGGCGCGACGCTCGCGCAGTGCAATAGCTTGCACGATAGTGAGTTGCTTCCACTGTTGCTCAAGGCGGGGCTCGGTTAGAATGCGCTGGGCTAAAAAATAGGCGTCATCGAGCAGCGCTAGGCTGCTATAGAGCTCGGTGTACTGATAAAAATTGCTATCAATGAGCTGTTCTGAGTCGATAGACGCAAGCAGATTTCTGGCCCAAACTCTATCGCCTTTGTTGGCGAGAATTTCGGCGGCAGTCAGCAGGTATTGCTCTTTGAGAGGCGAATCGCTGCGCCGTGCTGACTCTATCAGCGGTGCGTGATCGCGCAGCTCTTGCGCTTCAGATTTGATGCTATTGTCCTTGCTGGGGGTGGAATTGCAGCCCGTCAGCAGAGCTGTGCTTATAAAAAATGTTGCAAGAGCTATTTTTGAATATGTATATAAAGTCATTGGCACTGTATGTTCGCTGATGTTAATAATTTAATGAATGAATGTTCATTCGTTGTCGCAAATTTGAGAGGTGTATGTTCGTGTCAGAGTCTAGCGGTGTTCTTTATGTGGTAGCCACGCCCATTGGTAATTTAGCAGATATGGTACCCCGTGCGGTGGAGACTCTACAATCGGTTGATCTTATTGCTTGTGAGGATACTCGTTATAGCTCACGTTTGCTGGAACACTTTCGTATAGATACCCCGACTACAGCCTATCACGATCACAGCGATGATCGTCGCGTGCAGAAGTTAATTGAGCGCCTGCAGGCTGGGCAAAACTTAGCGCTTATTTCGGATGCCGGTACACCGCTGGTATCGGACCCCGGCTTTAAATTAGTGCGTGCGGTGCGCGACGCCGGTTTTAAGATGGTGCCTATCCCCGGAGCATGTGCTTTTGTTGCTGCTTTGTCGGTAGCGGGGCTACCCTCTGATAAATTTACCTTTGAAGGTTTTTTGCCGCCCAAACGCGGCGCTCGCCAGGCGGCTCTTGCGGATATTGCTAGCGACACCCGAACCTTAGTGTTTTATGAGGCGCCGCACCGTATTCTCGATACGCTACAAGATGTGGTTGAGGTTATGGGTCCCGAACGTGAGGTGGTGATGGCGCGGGAGATTACCAAGACCTTTGAGACACTGTTGTCGGGTACGGCGGCGGAGCTTGTGGAAATAGTCGCCGGCGATAGCAATCAGCGCCGCGGTGAAATTGTGCTGCTGTTGCGCGGCGCCGATAAAAAGCCTGCATCAATTTTAGATGCCGAAGCCGAGCGTACGATGACGATACTAATGGCAGAATTACCGCTGAAACAGGCCTCGACATTGGCGGCGCAAATCACTGGCTTAAAGAAGAAAATATTGTACCAATGGGCTCTCGAACAGAAAAAATAGTAAAATAAAACGACGACTAGGCTTTTTAGCGTTGCCACTGGCGGCTGGTGGCGTTATTCTCACCTTATCAGAGTCGGCTGGACAGTCGCTCTGAGTCTTGTTTTGGCCTCGGTCATGACCATACTCAGGGAGGAAAGTCCGGGCTCCAAAGGGTAGAGTGCCAGGTAACTCCTGGGGGGCGCGAGCCTACGGACAGTGCAGCAGAGAGTAGACCGCCTAAGGGCACCCTCTGGGGTGCAACGGTAAGGGTGAAAGGGTGCGGTAAGAGCGCACCGCGCAACTGGCAACAGCTTGTGGCATGGTAAACCCCACTCGGAGCAAGACCAAATAGGAATCCGTATGGCGTGACCCGCGTTGGATTCGGGTAGGTTGCTTGAGGTGTATGGCGACGTACATCCCAGATGAATGACTGTTCTCGACAGAACCCGGCTTACAGGCCGACTCTGATACTTATTTAAAACGCTAAAAGGCGTTCTCGCGCCTTTCGGTTACAGAGCTTGCCTTACCGGTCGGCTCTAATGTTGCAGTGCAACTTTTAATCACTGCATATGCCTTCTGCATATATCCACATATTCTATTATTCGCAATCTGTTTAACAGTTAATGTATTACATTAACTGTTAAACCTATCTGGTTGTTCTAGATAAAAAAACTCTTTATTTTCCTCTCCGTTTTAAGGTCTTTTTTTGAATTTTCCTGCACGTTCGTGTTAGTTCGCTTCTTTATCCCCGCCTGATCGCTTGACTTTGCAGTGTGTCAATTTATAGTGTGTGGAAGAAAGTGGGTAAAAGTGGTTTTTTGTGGTTTTTTGGTCTCCGAGATAGAATGCAGAGATTGCGCCAGGAAACACCAAGGACGCACAGAATAACGTTAACAGGGATTGCCAACACTCGTGTACACCGGTAGTTACGCCATTAATATGGACGCCAAAGGCCGCATGGTCGTCCCTTCTCGTCAGCGTGAGCTGCTGGTTGAGTGCTGTGGTGGGCGCCTGGTGGTAACCGCGCATCACGAAGATGATTGTCTTTTGGTGTACCCCGAGAGTGAGTGGCAGGAGCAGTTACCCAAGTTGTTGGCCTTGCCCAATACCAATAAAGCGGCGCGGCACATTCAGCGCAGAATGATTGGTCACGCGGCTGAGCTTGAACTCGATGCTAATGGCCGCTTATTGCTGCCGCCGACTCTGCGCGCATTTGCAGGGTTAGAGAAAAAATTAATGTTGATCGGCGTTGGTAATAAATACGAGCTTTGGAGCGAAGAGCGCTGGAATAACCAGATGCAGGCATCCGTAGTTGAAGAGTTACCTGCACATCTGCAGGATTTGTCGTTCTAATTTTTTAATTTGAGAAAAATATGTCATCCCCAAATAACGCCCAACATTTCACTGTATTACTGCAGGAGGCTGTCGATGCCTTAGTGGTAGACGCGGGCGGCCGTTATATCGATTGTACGTTTGGTCGCGGTGGGCACAGCAGCTTAATTGTAAAAAATTTGGATGAGCAGGGCGAGTTACTGGCGATTGATAAAGATGAGCAGGCTGTTGTCGCGGCGAATGAGTTATTTGCCGATGATTCGCGCTTTGATATCGAACGGACCTCCTTTGCCAATTTAGAAAAGTTGTGCATCGCTCGTAACTGGCAGGGCAAGCTCAGTGGTGTGCTGCTGGATTTAGGCGTGTCATCCCCGCAGCTAGACCAAGCTGAGCGCGGGTTTAGCTTTATGAATGACGGCCCACTCGATATGCGCATGGATACCTCAACGGGAGTAAGTGCCGCAGAGTGGATTAATACCGTTGATATAACTGAGATGATTCGGGTCTTTAGACATTATGGCGAAGAGCGTTTTGCCAAACGTATCGCCACCGCAATTGTCGAGCGTCGCGAGGAGCAGCCTTTTGAGCGTACGCTGGATTTTGCAAAAGTGGTGGCCGAGGCGAACCCTGCTTGGGAAAAAAATAAAAATCCAGCAACTCGAGTTTTTCAGGCTGTTCGTATTTGTGTCAATAACGAGCTGGGTGATTTAGAGGCAGCGCTTGAGCAGGCACTGGAAATGCTAACAGTGGATGGGCGGCTGGTGGTTATTAGTTTCCACTCACTTGAAGATCGTATTGTTAAGCGTTTTATCAAACATCATGAAAAGGGCGACACCCTGCCCAAAGGCTTGCCCATTACTGACGATATGTTAAACAAACGCTTGAAAAATATCGGTAAAGCGCAGCGGGCCAGTAAAGATGAGGTCGATGAAAATGTTCGCTCACGCAGCGCCATTATGCGCGTGGCGCGCAAACTAAAATAAAATGCATAGGCCTAGCTCGCCCGTTTTCTTGCTTGCTTTTGCGCTATGGGCGGCAGTCATACTGTCAAGTTTTGCGGTAGTGCTAATAACTTATCAAGTGCGTAGTCAGGTTAATGAGTTAGTTCAGCTGCAGCGCGAAGCCAGTAATTTAAGAGTGGAATGGGGTCGTTTTTTGTTAGAGCAAAGCACCTGGGGCTCTTATAAACGAATAGAGGCTACGGCGGTTGAGCGATTGCAAATGCAGGTGCCGACTATTGAGCAGATAACATTAATTATTGACGATATACATTAGGCCATTACAGACATGACTAAAGTTGGGGCAGACAAGGTATCGGTTGTGCGCACAAGCGCTATGCCTGCCTGTGTCTCGCGCTGGCGTTTTGCTGCTGCTGTCGTTGTGCTGCTATTGCTGGTGGTGGCGCTTATTTGGCGGGTATTAGTGTTGCAAGTTCTGCCCGCCGATACTAAGGCGCAGCAGGGTCATATTTTTTTGCAGGGTCAGGGTCAGGCGCGCTCGGTGAGGGTTGAATCTGTTGCGGCTTATCGCGGTGTTATTACTGATCGCAACGGCGAACCACTGGCGGTGAGCACAGAAGTTACAACGTTGTATGCCAATCCCAAGCTCTTGGCGTTGTCTCCCGAGAGCTGGGGCGAACTGGCTCGGTCGCTGCAAGTCAGTAAGCAAAATCTGATTGAAAAATTACAGCGTTACCGCGCTAAAGAATTTGTTTATTTGCAGCGCCATATGCCGCCGCAAGATGCAGCTATGGTGCTGGCCTTAAAAATCCCCGGAGTCTACGGCAAGCGTGAATATAAACGCTATTATCCTGCCGGTGAGGTTGCGGCTCACGTGGTTGGTTTTACGGATATTGATGATGCCGGTCAAGAAGGTATGGAACTGGCCTATAACAATCACCTCAAAGGTCAGGAGGGCGCTAAACGGGTATTGAAAGATTTGAAGGGCCGTATTGCTAAAGATTACGGCCATATTAGTGTCGCGCAGCCAGGTCAGGATTTACGTTTGAGTTTAGATCTGCGCCTGCAGCATATAGCGCATAATGAATTGAAAGCGGCTGTTAAAGCGCATGATGCAAAGTCGGGTTCGCTGGTAATGTTGGATGTGCAGACCGGCGAAGTGTTGGCAATGGCTAACCAGCCATCATACAACCCTAATGATCGTCGTCGTATAAGTAGTGCTGCAACGCGCAATCGTGCCGTGACCGATGAGTTTGAACCTGGTTCGCCAATGAAAGCGCTCGCCGTTATGGCGGCATTGGAATCTGGTAAATATTCGCCAGGAACAGCAATTAATACCGCGCCTGGATACATTAAAGTGGGTAAGAAAACACTCAAGGATTATAAGAATTACGGTCTTATCGATGTCACTAAAGTAATAACGAAATCCAGCCAAGTGGGCATGACCAAAATCGCATTAAAAATACAGCCTGAAGCGATTCGAAATATGTACTTTCGTATGGGCTTGGGGCAGTCGACCGGCAGTGGTTTCCCTGGTGAAAGAGTAGGCAACTTACCGACTTATAGAAAATGGCAGCCTATTGTGAGAGCGACTTTTTCTTTTGGCTACGGCATGACGGCTACCACCTTGCAGTTGGCTCAAGCCTACAGTGTGATTGCCTCTGGCGGTAATCAGTATCCGATATCACTATTGAAATTAGACCAATTACCACTGTCTGAGCGCGTAGTTGATGAGCGTATTGCTCGGCAGGCTATTGCCATGCTACAAACCGTGGTGCAAAAAGGCGGCACAGGAACACTCGCCGCTTTACCTAATTATCGTGTGGCGGGAAAGACTGGGACTGTGCACTTAGTCGGCTCTAACGGTTACGATGAAAATCGCTATTCATCCATTTTTGCAGGTCTGGCTCCAGCCGATAATCCGCGTATTGCTATGGCCATAGTGGTGAATGAGCCTAATCGAGGTCAGTATTACGGAGGTTTGGTGGCGGCGCCAATTTTTTCAAAAGTTGCTGCCGGTGCGCTAAGGTTATTGCAAGAACCGCCGCGCAAAGACAGCTTTGGGCTCAGTTTTAGCAAGCATAAAGCGCGCGCGAGTGAGAGCGCTGGATGATACTTCCGGTGCCAGACAGCATGAATCTAGAGCGATTGCTCCCCACGGTGGAGTTGCCGTTGACTTGCGCGCGGTTGTCGGTAAATAACCTGCAGCTCGACAGTCGTAAAGTTGCAGAGGGCGATGTATTTGTTGCATTAAATGCCTGGGGTGATGGCGGTCGCAGTGGGCATGAATTTATTGATGCTGCGATTGCTGCCGGTGCCGTGGCTATTATCTTTGATGCCCCTGTCAACAGCGTTAGTCATGATGGGGTCGCGCGAATTGGTATACCGCAGTTAGCGTTAGAAATTAGTGCCATCGCCGGCCGTTTGTACCAAAGTCCTTCTGCACAGTTACCTTTAATCGCTATTACCGGGACCAATGGTAAGACGACTTGTGGTCAGTTATTAGCGCAGATGTTTGCTCTGGCCGGAAAAAACGTTGGTGTAATCGGAACTTTGGGCGCGGGTGTATGGGCGGCCAATAGCGAGCGGCCTCTATTGGCCAAAACAGGTTTTACAACGCCCGATGCCATCGCGACTCAGTGCTTGCTTCAGCAGTTATGGCAGGCTGGCTCTGAGCTAGTTTCAATTGAAGTGTCTTCCCATGCATTAGCCCAGGGGCGTGTCGCCGCTCTGAACTTTGACTGCGCGATATTGACCAATCTCAGTCATGACCATCTTGATTATCATGGCGATATGAAAAGTTATGCAGCGGCCAAGGCGCGTTTATTTGAATTTGAAGGTTTGCGCGCATCCATCGTGAATATCGATGATGACTTTGGCTTTAAGTTAGCAAAAAGTATTAAAGCGCGAGCGGCAGCAGTGATTATGTATTCGCTCGAAAATAATGCCGCGGATGTATTTACCACAAACGCAATATTCAGCGCTCATGGTGTGCGAGCTCAACTGCATACACCATGGGGCAGTGGAGAATTACAGTCACCGCTGTTGGGACGCTTTAACCTTTCGAATCTATTGGCTGTTATAGCAGCGACTTTTCAGCAGGGTCTGAAATTAACTGAAGTATTAGCCCTTGTTGCTCAATTGCAGCCAGTGGCCGGGCGTATGCAAAGTATCACTGTCTCGTCAGAGCAGGATATTGGCGTGGTTGTCGATTTTGCGCACACCCCCGATGCGTTGGAAAATGCTCTGCAGGCTTTGCGCCCATTAACCAACAATAAGCTGATTTGTGTTTTTGGTTGCGGTGGTGATCGCGACTCGTTCAAGCGCGCGCCGATGGGGAAAATTGCGGCGGCATGGGCAGATAAAGTGGTACTGACCAGTGATAACCCTCGCAGCGAAAACCCTGAGATGATAATCGCAGCAATTGCCGCAGGAATGCAATGCGCTAAATCAGTGCATCTACAAACAAATAGAGAACAGGCAATAAATTTTGCCGTAGCCCAGGCGAGTCCTGGGGATACTGTGTTGATTGCCGGCAAAGGGCATGAGTGCGAGCAAATTTTTGCCGAACATAGCATTGCATTTAGTGATGTTGAGCAGGCCGAAATCGCTGTACGAAATCGCGTGGCGAACTTACTGGAGGCGACAAAATGATTATTCCCTTATCTTTACAGGATGTCGCAGTATCTCTTGGCGCTTGTTTAGTCGGCGATAGCGTCAATTTTGACCATGTCAGTACCGATTCTCGAGCGATCAAGTCAGGCTCGCTATTTGTTGCGCTGCGCGGCGATAAATTTGATGGACATAATTTTTTAAAACAGGCGCAAGCGTCAGGAGCCTGTGCCGTAGTTGTGGACAGCCTATGCAGCGATAGTGCAATGCCTCAGCTAGTGGTTGCCGATACCACGCGTGCGCTCGGAGAAATTTCAAAGTTAGTGCGAGAGCAGTTTAGCGGTCCATTAATTGCTATTACCGGTAGTTGCGGTAAAACCACAGTGAAAGAGATGTTGGCAGCGATTTTATCTCGCTGCGGAAAAATTCACGCCACTGCTGGCAATTTTAATAATCACATAGGTGTGCCGCTGACTCTATTGCAATTGTCAGCAAATGATGATTATTCCGTGATTGAAATGGGTGCCAGTAGTGGGGGTGAAATTGAATATTTAACCCAGCTGGCTCAGCCGAATGTGGCGCTGGTAAACAACATTATGCCTGCACATGTGGAGGGCTTCGGTTCCGTCGATGCTATTGCCCGAGCTAAAGCCGAAATATACCAGAGCTTAAGTGGCGATGGTGTGGCTGTGATTAATCTCGATGATCGCTATGCCAATGACATGATGTGCGAGCTGCCAACAAAAAACCATCTGACTTTTAGCTTGTTCGATCAAAGTGCCTGCGTACATGCTGATAATATTCAAGCGCAGGCTCGAGGTACTCATTTCACGCTTTGTGCAGCCGGTGCTCAATGCGATATTCAGCTCAATGTTATCGGCCAGCATAATTTAGCCAACGCTTTAGCCGCGGCTTGCTGCGCTTTAGCCGTTGGTGCAACTTTAGAGCATATTAGTAAAGGTCTTGAACAGTTTAAAGCGGTTAGTGGCCGCTTAAATATTGTTCGAGGTGTAAATAATTGTACCGTGATTGACGACAGTTATAACGCTAACCCTGGCTCTGTTTGTGCGGCTATTGATGCAGTCAAAAACATTCATGGCAATAAAATTTTAGTGCTTGGCGATATGGCTGAGTTGGGCTCTGAGGCTAAATTGGCACACTCCAGTGTGGGTGATTATGCAAACTCAGCCGGTTTTTATTCACTTTATAGTGTCGGTATATTGTCGGCTTTAGCAGCCAAGAGCTTTGGTTCATTAGCTCAGTCTTTCGGGCAGCAGTCAGAATTAATTAAACATCTTAAAACCATCGTCACAGACGAGACGGTAATAGTCATCAAAGGTTCTCGCAGTGCCCATATGGAAAAAGTTGCGCAGGCATTGACGAGTAAAAACAGTGGAGCGCAAGCATAATGTTAGTTTGGTTAGCAGAAAATCTTCAGCAGCAATACAGTGTCTTCGCTGTTTTTCAGTACTTATCTGTGCGTGGCATTCTCGGTGTCATGACGGCCATGGCTATATCGCTGTTATTGGGGCCATGGATGATTCGCAAGCTAAATAATTTGCAAGTTGGTCAGGTTGTGCGCGATGACGGCCCCCAGTCGCACTTAAGTAAAACCGGTACACCGACCATGGGTGGCACTTTGATTTTGGCCTCCATTTTTATTAGCTCGCTGCTCTGGTCAGATTTAAGTAATCGTTATGTTTGGGTGGTGTTGGTTGTTACGGCAGTGTTTGGCGCTATAGGTTGGGTTGATGATTACCGTAAAGTCGTTGAGAAAAATTCGCGCGGGTTGCCTGCTAAGTGGAAGTATTTTTGGCAGTCGGTGGGTGGTCTTGGTGCTGCTTTGTTTTTGTATTATACCCAGACTAGTCCGGCAGAAACTCAGCTTATTATTCCGTTCTTTAAGAACATCGCGCTAGACCTTGGGCCTGCTTTTATTGTGCTGACCTACTTTGTGGTAGTGGGTTCTAGTAACGCGGTTAATTTAACAGATGGCCTCGATGGTCTGGCTATTATGCCAACTGTGATGGTCGGTTCGGCATTGGGAATTATTGCCTACTTGGCTGGCAACGTACATTTTGCTAATTATCTGCATATTCCTTATGTAGCAGGTGCCGGTGAGCTGGTGATTTTTTGTGGTGCCTTGGCTGGTGCTGGGCTGGGTTTTCTCTGGTTTAACACTTATCCTGCTCAAGTTTTTATGGGTGACGTGGGCGCATTGGCTTTAGGTGCTGCGCTGGGTATTATCGCCGTGATAGTGCGTCATGAGATTGTCTTTTTTATCATGGGCGGAATTTTTGTTATGGAAACGGTCTCCGTCATACTGCAGGTAGCCTCGTACAAGATGACCAAACGTCGAATTTTTCGCATGGCGCCTATTCATCACCATTTTGAATTGAAAGGATGGCCTGAGCCACGTGTGATTGTACGTTTCTGGATTATCACTGTGATGCTGGTGCTATTTGGTTTGGCCACTTTAAAATTACGTTAATAGATAAAAGAAGATATAAAAAGTTATGACTCAGCTCATCGCAACTAATAGCGTTACTGCAATCGTTGGTCTCGGCCTGACAGGGTTGTCTGTGGCTCGCTATATGTATAACAAAGGTAGTGCTTTTGTGATGGTTGACTCGCGCGAAGATCCGCCGATGCTAGCGCAATTTAAGAAAGAGTTCCCGACCGCAGCGATTGAGTTGGGACCATTAAATGTTGAAACTCTGACCGCCTCAGTTGAGATGGTTGTAAGTCCGGGCGTGGCACTGTCTACCGCTGCCATTGCTGCTGCAATCGAAGCCGGCGTTCCAGCTATTGGTGATATTGAGTTGTTTTCGCGCGCAGCCCTCGCACCGATTGTTGCAATTACCGGCTCGAATGCGAAAAGCACAGTAACCACTCTGGTTGGTCTTATGGCTCAGTGCGCCGGCGTTAAGGTTGCCGTCGGTGGTAACATTGGTATTCCCGCATTGGATTTATTAGCCGCTTCTGATACTGAGCTTTACGTACTGGAGTTGTCGAGCTTTCAGCTGGAGACAACACAAAAACTATCAGCCAAAGTAGCCACCATTTTAAATATCAGTGCCGACCACATGGATCGCTATGAGGGTCTGCCGCAGTATCATGCCGCTAAGCAACGCGTCTATTTTGGGGCAGAGCATGTTGTGATTAATCGCGGCGATGTATTAACTCAACCGCCACTGATAGACAATTGTAGTCGTATTAGTTTTGCTGCCACTACCCCAGACTTCAAACAGTTTGGGGTTATTACCCAGGCTGATGGGGATTATTTGGCATGGCAATTTGAGCCCTTGCTCGCGGTAACTGAATTAAAAATTAAAGGTCGGCACAACATTGAAAACGCTCTCGCTGCGCTGGCCCTAGGTCAGGCTGTAAAGCTACCAATGGCCGCTATGCTGGAGGCTTTGCGTGAGTTTCCGGGTTTACCGCACCGCTGCCAGTGGCTGGGTAACTTTGGCGGAGTAGACTATTACAATGATTCTAAGGGCACCAATGTTGGCGCAACATTGGCAGCGCTCGATGGTTTGGCGGGATGCGTCAATAAATTGATTTTAATTGCCGGCGGTGTTGGCAAAGGCGCCGATTTTTCTGCGTTAACAAAGCCATTGCTGAAATCTTGCCGAGCGATGTTAGTGCTGGGTGAAGATGCCGATTTATTGGCGGCTATAGCCCCTAATGATTTTCCTGTTCTAGCCGTTGATTCACTGCTAACCGCGCTGCAGCAGGCGCGAGCATTAGCACACACCGGTGATGCTGTGTTGCTGTCCCCAGCTTGTGCCAGTTTCGATATGTTTGCAGGCTTTGAAGCTCGTGGAGAGGCATTTATTGCTGCGCTAAATCAAATAATGGGCGATGCGAATGACTAGTTTGACGCTGCCTTTTGATCGCTTTAGCGAGCGCGGTGTTATCGCCGGACTCGCGCGCTATTTTGATGCCGATGCTTTGGATTGGACACTCTTATGCTCATGGCTGTTGTTGCTGTCTTTGGGGTTGGTAATGATAGCGTCAGCCTCGATCACTTTTGCCGATCACACCTATGGCGATACATGGTTTTTTGTAAAACGTCATTTGATCTATCTGGTGTTGGGCCTCAGCGCAGGATTTTGTGTGTTGTTAATCCCAACAAAATGGTGGCAGCGCTACAGTAGTTACTTATTAATTTTTGCTTTATTTCTACTGGTATTGGTTTTAGTACCCGGTATTGGTCGACGCGTGAATGGCGCGCAGCGCTGGTTGGCACTGGGCCCTATAACAGTGCAGGCCTCGGAGGTTGCTAAGTTTGCTGCGCTGATATTTTTTGCCAGTTTCTTTGCTCGCCGCCAAAAAGAGCTCAGTAGTGGCTGGTGGGGCTTTAGTAAACCTGTAGCGGTAATGGCTTTGCTGGCTTTATTATTACTATTAGAACCTGATTTTGGTTCCACCGTGGTAATTTCGGTGATGGTTTTTTCGATGTTGTTTTTGGCCGGAGCGCGCCTCTGGCAGTTTTCGTTATTGGTCTTGGCGGCGGTGGGCAGCCTGGCATTAATGGCGTGGATATCGCCTTATCGTATGAAACGTCTCTCTGCCTATTTAGATCCATGGGCCGATCAGTTTAATAGCGGATATCAATTGACCCAGTCGCTTATCGCTTTTGGGCGTGGCGAGTGGTTTGGTGCGGGTCTTGGCAATAGTGTGCAAAAACTATTTTATTTACCCGAAGCACATACAGATTTTATTTTTGCTATTTATGCCGAAGAGTTTGGTTTGGTAGGAGTGGTAGTAGTTATCGGACTATTTTCTGTTTTGATCTGGCGTATTTTGTGTATTTCTCGTCGCGCTATAGTGCAGCGAAAACTATTTGAAAGCTTTGTTGCCTTTGGTGCTGCGATACTGATTGCCTTTCAGGTTTTTGTAAATATTGGTGTAACGTCAGGTTTATTGCCTACTAAAGGTCTGACCCTGCCTTTTATTAGTTATGGCGGCAGTAGCTTGTTAGTGAGTTGTGCCTTGATGTGTTTGCTGTTGCGTATGGATTGGGAATTGCGCAATGATTTGGGAGACCTCAGCGGTGTAGGTGACTTGCCCCCCGCTAAGCTCAGTAAGAATCTTGGCGGTGTGTTGTGAGTAAGTCTCTACGCGCCTTAATTATGGCTGGTGGCACCGGAGGGCACGTGTTTCCTGCGCTGGCAGTGGCTGAATCCTTATCGGCACAGTCGGTAGATATTCACTGGCTCGGAACTAAGCGAGGCATAGAATCAAAGCTTGTGCCTGCCGCTAATATTCCTCTGCACTGTATTCAGGTTGAAGGTGTGCGCGGTAAAGGCAAACTTAGTTTATTGCTGGCGCCATTTAAGCTGCTGAAGGCTTTATGGCAGGCGGGTAGGGTTTTGCGCGAGTTAAACCCTAATGTTGTTGTCGGTTTTGGCGGTTTTGCCTCGGGTCCCGGTGGTTTTATGGCCACCATTATGGGTATTCCTCTGTTGATACATGAGCAGAATGCTATCGCCGGGACGACCAATAAATTGCTCCGTCCCCTCGCCTCAACTGTTATGCAGGCCTTTACTGGCGCCTTAGCTAAAGCCGAAACCGTTGGTAACCCTGTGCGTGCCGAAATCCTCGCATTGGCAGCGCCGGCCGAGCGTATTAATTCCGCTAATCCGGCGGTGAACTTATTAGTTATTGGCGGCAGTCTCGGTGCTAAGGCTATTAACGAGTTGCTGCCTCAAGCCCTAGCCATTATGCCTGCAGTATCGCGGCCAAATGTTTGGCACCAAACAGGTGTTGTGCATGCCGATGTAACAGCCCAGTTATATCAAGATCTACATCTGCAAAATGCTCGAATTGATGCTTTTGTGGATGATATGGCCGCGGCTTATCAATGGGCAGATGTGATTGTCTGTCGCGCTGGCGCATTAACCGTGTCTGAACTTGCAGCGGCGGGATTGGCCGGCGTGTTGATTCCCTATCCTTGGGCTATCGATGACCATCAAGCAAAAAATGCTGAAGTATTAGTCGATGCCGGTGCTGCATATATGTGTCGACAAGAAACAATGACCGCCGAGAGTTTAAAGAATATTCTCGCGGGTCTTATCAATGATAAAGCGCAATTATTGCGAATGGCCGAAAGTGCCCGTCAACTGGCGCAGCCTGATGCTGCTAATAAAGTTGCCAATGCCTGTTTGGAGTTAATCAACAATGCCTAGCCGTAAAGATTTCGTCATCCCTGAAATGCGTCGTATCAAACGCATCCATTTTATCGGTATCGGTGGTGCTGGGATGAGCGGTATTGCTGAGGTGCTGTTGAATCAAGGTTACAATATCTCTGGTTCCGATCTGCGTGAAACATCAACAACGGCTCGCTTACATAATATGGGGGCCAAAATTTTTATTGGGCACCACTGCGATAATGTTCAAGGTGCCGATGTGGTAGTGAATTCTACTGCCGTAAATACCTCCAATCCGGAAATGATCGGCGCCCGTGAATTACGGATTCCGGTGGTACATCGCGCCGATATGTTGGCAGAGTTGATGCGTTATCGGCACGGGATAGCGGTCGCTGGCACTCATGGCAAAACTACCACAACCAGTTTAATGGCGGCAGTATTTGCCGCCGGTGACTGCGACCCAACCTTTGTCATTGGTGGGCTACTTAATAGTGCGGGCAGTAATGCTGGCCTGGGTGAAAGTCGCTACCTAGTCGCCGAAGCCGATGAGAGTGATGCGTCCTTTTTACACCTGCAGCCGATGGTTGCAGTGGTAACCAATATTGACGCTGATCATATGGAAACTTATGAGGGCGATTTCTCCCGATTAAAGAAAACTTTCGTTGAGTTTTTACATAATTTACCGTTTTACGGTCTGGCTGTAGTGTGCGGAGATGACCCCGTGGTACGTGATATTATGCCGTCCATTGCACGCCCTACGTTAACGTATGGCTTTGCTGAAGATTGCGATTTTCGCGCTGTAAATGTAGTGCAAACCGAGAGTACCGTTAGCTTTGATGTTTTGCGTAAAGGCTTTGATGATCCTTTAGCAGTTAAAGTGAATATGCCCGGTTTACACAACGTGTTAAATGCTACCGCAGTGGTAACCGTTGCGACGGACGAAGGTATTAAAGACAGCGCGATTCAGCAGGGGTTGGCAAATTTTAGCGGTGTGGGTCGTCGCTTCCAGATATATGGCGAGTTTGAAGTAGCGGTCGATGAGCCCACTGCAATGTTAGTCGATGACTACGGCCATCATCCGCGAGAAGTGGCTGCAACCATTCAAGCTATTCGCGAAGGCTGGCCTGAACGCCGATTGTTGATGGCGTATCAACCGCATAGATACACGCGTACTCGTGATCTGTATGAAGATTTTGTTGAGGTACTGTCATCGGTAGACCGTTTGGTGTTACTAGAGGTTTATAGTGCAGGGGAAGAGCCCATTGCCGGTGCCGATGGTCGAAATTTAAGTCGCAGTATTCGTGCCCGTGGCAATTTAGAACCCATATTTGTCGAGGGGGTTGATGGTGTACCGCAAATTATTAAGGACATTGTCGAGCCCGGAGACATAGTTATTACTCAGGGCGCAGGTAATGTTGGTCAGCTAGCAGTTGAGTTAGCGAAGAGAAAATTGCGATGAGTTTTTCTCTCGACAACAATACCGTACAACAACTTGGCCGTGTCGGGGTGCTATTTGGTGGCACCTCTGCCGAGCGCGACGTCTCACTAAAAAGTGGCGCGGCGGTATGTGCAGCGCTGAGTAGCGTCGGAGTAAATGTTGTGGCCCTGGATTTGGGTCATGATGTTGTTGAGCAAATTCGCGCAGCAAAAATTGATCGCGCTTTTATCGCGCTGCATGGCGTTGGTGGCGAAGATGGCCGAATGCAGGCGCTGTTAGAATTTTTACATATACCTTATACCGGTAGTGGCGTACAAGCCTCAGCTATTGCTATGGATAAGTTGCGCACTAAGCAAATTTGGCGTGGTATGCGTTTACCTACACCTGACTTTGTCGAGTTATACGCCGATTGCGATTGGCAGCAAGTGTTAGAACAGCTCGGTGGTGAGGTTATGGTTAAGCCAGCACATGAGGGTTCTAGTATTGGTATGTCGCGTGTTGCTTCCGTGACCGAATTACAACGAGCCTATAACGATGCCGCTCAATATGATTCACAGGTTTTGGCCGAGCGCTTAATTGTTGGCGCTGAATACACAGTTGCTATTTTAGATGGCCAGGCGCTGCCAGCTATTGAGCTGCAAACGGACCATCGCTTTTACGATTATGAGGCTAAGTATATTAGCGGTGATACGCGTTATATGTGTCCATGCGATTTGAGCGCTGCGCGTGAACAAGAGCTGCGCACCTTGGCTCTGCAAGCATTTAATAGCATTGGTTGTCGCGCTTGGGGTCGAGTAGATTTCATGGCAGACGCCAAGGGTAAATTTACTCTGCTTGAAGTGAATACTGTGCCGGGCATGACGGCCACTAGCTTGGTACCTATGGCCGCAAAAGTATTTGATATTAGCTTTGAAGAATTGGTTTCGAATGTACTGTTGGCAACACTAACTTAGGACCCATTTTGACCACAAACACCGATCTCAATGTGCGACTCAGTCGCGGCGCAACTCGCAAGGCCGGTTTGGCTTCTCGCAAGCGCAGCTTGCACATAAAGCCTTGGTTGATGTTAGTGGCGATGGTAATGCTGCCCCTAGCGGTGTGGGAATCTTGGTATTTGCTTCGCACATCGCTGGATCGGCCAGTAGGGCGAGTTATGGTCGAAGGAGATTTTCGCTTTGTTGATCAACTGCGGGTGTCAGATTTAGTGATGGCGGAATTGCTGGCACAGGGCGAGAGTGGTAACTTTTTTGCTTTAGATTTACAGCAGCTACAGCAACATTTACAGCGCGAAGTTTGGATAGATCGCGCTCAAGTTGGACGCCGCTGGCCAGATGTTTTGACTGTGCGGGTGCAAGAACATCAGCCGATTGCTCGCTGGAGTCAACAAGGTTTTTTGAATGTTCGGGGCGAACTTATTGGCGCCAATACCGCACTAGAGCTGCAAGCGCTGCCTGTATTAGAAGGGGCGCTGGGAGACGAGCAAAACGTAATGGCACAATACCAACGGTTGTCGAATTTGCTGCGCTCGCGCGAGATGTCGATTACACACCTGCAGCTATTGGCTACAGGGGTGTGGCGAATGCAGCTTAAGGATGCTGATCGGAGCATACAGGTAGCGCTAGGGCGCGACCAAATAATAGAAAAGATACAGCGAATGCTGCTGGTTTTTGACACAGCATTGAAGGTAAAAAGGCAGCACATTGAAAAAATTGATCTGCGTTACAGTAATGGCATAACGGTTAGCTGGCGCGACTTAAATATTGAAAATAGTTAATGGTCACAAGGCTGACTAAAAGGGTTTAACGGATGACGGATTCCAGTGAAAGCAAGTTGATTGTCGGCTTGGATATAGGCACCTCGAAGGTTGTGGCTATTGTCGGCTCTGTGACGCCTGTGGGCGACCTGGAAATTATTGGTATTGGTTCACACCGCTCCAATGGTTTAAAAAAAGGTGTAGTGGTGAATATTGAATCGACCGTGCAGTCGATTCAGCGAGCGGTCGAAGAGGCGGAGTTAATGGCGGGCTGCCAGATCCATTCGGTTTATGCTGGCATTGCTGGCAGTCATATTCGCAGTATGAATTCGCATGGCATAGTCGCGATTAAAGACCGAGAAGTTTTTTCCCAAGATTTGGACCGAGTGATCGATGCCGCGCAAGCTGTTGCCATACCTGCTGATCAAAAAATTCTGCATATCCTGCCGCAGGAATATTTGATCGATGAACAAGAAGGGGTGAAAGAGCCACTGGGCATGTCTGGTGTGCGTTTAGAGGCCAAGGTGCACTTGGTCAGCTGTGCGGTTAATGCCGCGCAAAATATTGAGAAGTGTATACGCCGCTGTGGCTTAGAGGTTGACGATATTATTTTGGAACAGCTCGCCTCCAGTTATGCGGTGCTAACCGAAGATGAAAAAGAACTGGGCGTATGCATGGTCGATATCGGTGGTGGAACCACCGATATCGCCATCTTTACTGAGGGCGCTATTCGCCACACCGGTGTAATACCTATTGCCGGTGATCAGGTTACTAACGACATTGCTATGGCGCTGCGCACACCGACACCACACGCTGAAGATTTAAAAATTAAATACGCTTGCGCGCTGGCTAAACTGACCGGCCCAGAAGAAACCATCAAAGTGCCAAGTGTCGGTGATCGTGAACCGCGCGACTTATCGCGTCAGGCATTGGCCGAGGTAGTGGAACCGCGCTATGACGAATTATTCACGCTGGTACAGGCAGAACTGAGCCGCAGTGGGTATGTCGATATGATTGCAGCGGGCATTGTCTTAACGGGCGGCACCGCCAAGATGGAGGGCGTTATCGAATTGGCTGAAGAGATCTTTCATATGCCAGTTCGTCTTGGTACGCCGCAAAATATTAGTGGCTTAAAAGACATTGTAAACAACCCTATTTATTCCACCGGCGTTGGCCTGTTGAAATATGGGGCTAAGCAGCAGCGAGAGGGGAGGTCTGACATTAGTAGTAAGGACGCGAATAATAGTTGGTGGGAGGGTGTTAAATCTTGGTTCAATGGCAACTTTTAGACTAAGAGTTGTTGAAATAAAATTAAAATTTTTAACTACAGTATTCAGGGAAAATAGAGGGATTAACCATGTTCGAATTAGTTGATAGTGCACCAGATGATGCGGTAATCAAAGTTGTTGGTGTCGGTGGTGGTGGCGGTAATGCTGTAAAAAATATGATCGACAATGATGTCGGTGGTGTTGAGTTTATTTGTGCCAATACCGATGCACAGGCATTGAAGGGCATAAATGCGCGCACTGTATTGCAGTTGGGTAATAATATGACCAAGGGTTTAGGCGCAGGAGCCAACCCTGAAATAGGTCGTCAAGCCGCGATGGAAGATCGCGAGCGTATTGCCGAGGCTCTCAATGGCGCCGACATGGTGTTTATTACAGCGGGTATGGGCGGTGGTACCGGTACCGGTGCGGCCCCAGTCGTAGCAGAAATTGCTCGCGACATGGGTATTTTAACCGTGGCCGTGGTTACCACGCCCTTTTCTTTTGAGGGCAAGAAGCGTGCCTCTCTAGCTGATAATGGCCTGGCAGAACTCGAGGCATGTGTTGATTCTTTGATTACTGTACCCAATCAAAAATTGTTGTCGGTATTGGGTAAAGGCGCCACTATTATTGACGCTTTTAAAGCGGGTAACACTGTATTGCTGGAAGCCGTACAGGGTATTGCTGATCTCATTATGCGCCCCGGCTTGATTAACTTAGATTTCGCCGATGTGCGCACAGTGATGTCTGAAATGGGTGTCGCCATGATGGGCACCGGTATTGCCAGTGGCGATGGCCGAGCCATAGCCGCTGCCGAAGCGGCACTGAATAATCCGCTACTTGAGGACGTTAATCTTAACGGTGCGCGCGGTGTGCTGGTAAATGTCACCGGCGGCATCGATATGACTATGGATGAGTTTGAAGAAGTGGGCGAAATGGTACGTGAATTCGCTTCTGACGATGCCACTGTTGTGGTGGGCAATGCCATTGATATGGAAATGGGCGAAGAGATTCGGGTCACGGTTGTTGCCACAGGTCTGGCGACTAATGTTACTGCCGCACCTAAGCCGGTAGCCACAAAAGTGATCGACAACACTCGTCGTGCAAACTCTGGCCCTGTGGATTACGACAAGCCTACCGTTATGCGTAAGGCGCAGACTCAGAATCCAGCGCAAAATATGTCTCAGCCGCAGTCTCCAAGTCGGGGTCAGTCTGGCAATGCGGCTGCCGCTTTAGCTCCGGCCATAGAAGAAGAGCGCGATATGGAATACCTCGATATTCCTGCGTTCTTGCGTCGTCAGGCTGACTAAAAACGATCGCTAGATTGATGGTCAATGGAACCAGTTACTGGTTTCAAGGCTTGATTCTTGTTAGTATGCGCGCCTTTTCCGGCTTGCCCCTTTCCTCTATGGGGTAAACCGTGCGAACTAATGGGCAATATTGTTGTCAATTAGTACCACGAGACAGGGATGGCTCGGTTTTTCTTACCGCGTTTATAAAGGCCTAAAAGGTTTGATATAGATAGCGATGAGGCGCGCATGCGCGGGAACTCAGCGATCCGATTTAGGATCAGATACGGCTTTTAGATACACCTCAAAAGGGTTAGGCAAACGCTATGATTAAACAGCGGACACTGAAAAATCCCATTCGCGCCACAGGCGTTGGTTTGCATACGGGTAAAAAAATCTATTTAACACTGCTGCCCGCATCAATTGATGCAGGTATTGTGTTTCGTCGCACTGATCTGACGCCTGCTGTCGACATTCCAGCTAAGGCTGAAAATGTTGGCGATACCACTTTGTCGACCTCTCTCATGAAAGGTGATGTTCGTGTTTCTACCGTTGAGCATCTGCTTTCCGCTATGGCGGGTCTGGGTATCGATAATGCCGTTGTTGAAGTCAGTGCTGATGAGGTACCGATTATGGACGGCAGTGCCGGCCCTTTCGTGTTTTTGATTCAGTCGGCAGGTATCCAAGAACAGAATGCCCCGAAGAAATTTATTCGTATTAAAAAATCCGTGACAGCAAAAGATGGCGATAAGCATGCCAGTTTTCTGCCCTTTGACGGTTTCAAAGTTTCTTTTTCCATCGATTTTGATCACCCCGTATTTCGCGACCGCACTCTTGATGCCTCGCTCGATTTTTCTAGTACGTCGTTTGTTAAGGAAGTCAGTCGCGCCCGTACCTTTGGCTTTATGCATGAGATCGAATATTTGCGCTCAAAGGGTTTAGCTAAAGGCGGAAGCCTCGATAATGCCGTCGTTATTGATCAATATCGGGTTCTGAATGAGGATGGCCTGCGTTACGAAGATGAGTTCGTAAAGCACAAGGTTCTCGATGCCATAGGCGATCTATACCTGTTAGGCAATAGTTTAATTGGCGAATTTAAAGCGCATAAGTCAGGTCATGCCCTCAATAATAAGGTTTTGCGTCAATTAATCGCTCAGCCGGATGCCTGGGAAGTGGTAACTTTTGACGACGAAGAAGCGGCTCCGATTTCTTATATTAAACCTTTATTGGCGATTTAATTACTATTGAGCAAGGGTCGATTTAAGCGCCTTGTGCCGGCGCATAAATTTTTTCCGAAGAGCAATTTACGCTGAAGCTTCAACGGACTAAATTTAATTCCATATGGTCCTTAGAGCTTAGAATAATAACAATATTAGGCCTAATCAATATTAGAGCGCTTTTCCCTAGAAAGCCTCGGATATTAGGCCGCAGTAAGGCATTGCATGAAAATCATTCTGGTCAGAAAACGCCACGGTCGCACGCGCAGCTTTACGCTGGGTGTGTGGGCTCGTGCGCTGTTGTCGGCGTGTTTGTTGGGTCTCCCCGTTGGACTCGGTTTTGTTGCCGCTCAAGGTGGTTTGGCCAACAATGAAAATGATATTTTTAGTGAGGAATCTACCAATGCTTGGAAAGAACGTTTAGCCGAGCAGCAGTCTGATGTGGGTAAAACTAAGCGCGATGCCTCTGAGAAAGTAGCTGCACTAACCCTACGTATGGCTGAGCTGCAGGCGCGTCTGTTACGTCTGGATGCCTTAGGTGAGCGCCTCACGACTATTGCCAAGCTCGATCAGGGCGAATTTGATTTTAGTCGCGCCCCAGCACTGGGTGGCCCCGAAGGTAATATTCTCGGCGACAGCTACCGCGCGCCCGATTTCTTAGAGGCTATCGATCAACTCTCCGCTCAAATTGAAGACCGCGAACAACAACTAGAGGTGCTCGACGCACTATTGGCTAAGCGAATACTCCAGCGCGAAGTCTTTATTGCCGGTCGTCCGATTGTTAAAGGTTGGATGTCGTCGCGCTTCGGGCGTCGCAGTGATCCGTTCACTGGTCGCGTTAGCTGGCATAATGGTGTTGATTTTGCTGGTAAAAAGGGTTCCGATATTATCTCGGTCGCCGCTGGCGTCGTCACCTGGTCAGCCGATCGTGCGGGTTACGGCGAGATGGTCGAGGTTAATCACGGCAGTGGGTTTTCTACTCGCTATGGCCACGCAGATAAATTACTCGTTAAAGCGGGCGACGTGGTTAAGAAAGGCCATGTAATCGCACTTATGGGGTCCAGTGGGCGCTCTACCGGCCCCCATGTTCACTTCGAAGTATATAAACACGGACGCCCTGTCGATCCAGCCAGTTATATTCATCGTACACTTCGCTAGTTATCTGCTTGTAGGTTTCGGCTTGCTTTCCCCCCTCTATTTCGGTCTACTATCGGCCTTTGAGGCATTTTGATGCCTTTGGTTTGCAGACTTTATTTTAAAATACGGATTTATCATGTTTGGCAAAATATTTCGGGCTGTGTTCGGCACCAAAAATAATCGTGTACTCAAACGTATGGGCAAGTTAGTTGCCAAGATTAACGCCCTTGAAAGCGATTATGAAAACCTATCGATAGAACAGATCCAGCAAAAGACGGCAGAGTTTCAACAGCGCTATCAAGCAGGCGAAACACTGGATCAATTGCTGCCAGATGCGTTTGCCAATGTGCGGGTCGCCAGTCAGCGCACTATGGACATGCGTCACTTTGATGTGCAGTTGATCGGTGGTATCGCCCTTCACGAAGGTAAAATTGCAGAAATGCGCACCGGTGAGGGTAAAACCCTTATGGCGACGCTCTCAACTTACCTGCACGCCTTAACCGGTGATGGCGTTCATATCGTTACTGTTAACGACTATCTCGCCGAGCGAGATGCCGAATGGATGCGCCCGTTATACGAAGGTTTGGGCTTAACTGTCGGCGTGATTTTGTCGGGTCAGTATGCCGAAGACAAGCAGGCTTCTTATCGCTGCGACATTACCTACGGCACCAACAACGAATTTGGTTTCGACTTTTTGCGCGACAATATGGCGTTGCGCCGCGAGGATAAGGTGCAGCGCGGTCTCGCTTATGCGGTAGTGGATGAGGTTGATTCTATTCTTATCGATGAGGCACGTACGCCGCTGATTATCTCGGGTCAAGCCGACGACAGCTCAGCCATGTACAAGCGCATCAATACTTTGGTGGGGGATTTAAAGCGCCAAGAAGAGGAGGGCGACGATGTTAAAGAGACCGGAGATTTCACTGTCGACGAGAAAAGTCGCCAGGTTGAACTGACTGAATCGGGGCACGACAAGGTCGAACAACTGATGCTCGCTGCGGGTCTGCTACAAGAGAACGACAGTCTTTATGCCCCCGGTAACCTTGGTCTACTGCATCACGTGTCGTCAGCGTTGCGCGCTTACTCACTGTTTCAGAAAAATATCGAATATATAGTTGAAGACAATCAGGTTGTGTTAATTGATGAGCACACTGGCCGCACTATGGCGGGGCGCCGACTCTCAGACGGTTTGCACCAGGCGCTGGAAGCGAAAGAAGGCGTAGACATTCAGAGCGAAAGTCAGACGCTGGCCTCGACTACTTTCCAGAACTTCTTCCGGATGTATGACACTTTAGCGGGCATGACGGGTACTGCCGATACTGAAGCGTTTGAATTCCATCAAATCTACAATTTGCCGGTGGTTGTGATTCCACCTAACCGTAATGTTCAGCGCAAAGATCTCAATGACTTGGTGTATTTGTCGGTAGAAGACAAATTTGACGCCATTGTTGACGATGTAAAAGAGCTGCAAGAGAAACAAGTGCCTGTACTTGTCGGTACTGCCAGTATTGAAACCTCCGAGTTGATGTCCGAGCGCTTTAACAAGGCCGGCATCGAACACAACGTACTCAATGCCAAGTTCCATGAGAAAGAAGCGGAAATTATTGAGGGCGCTGGTCGCCCTGGTGCCATTACCATTGCCACCAATATGGCGGGTCGCGGTACCGATATTGTTCTCGGTGGTAACTTAAAGGCTGAACTGTTGGCGCTTGGCGTTGATGCCAGCGCTAAAGCTATTAGCGACGTTAATGCTGACTGGCAGCAGCGCCATGATCTGGTGCTAGAGCGAGGCGGTTTGCACATTATTGGCACCGAGCGGCATGAGTCGCGCCGTATCGACAATCAGTTGCGCGGTCGTGCCGGCCGTCAGGGCGACCCTGGTATGTCGCGTTTTTACCTGTCGCTGGAAGACAGCTTAATGCGTATTTTTGCCTCCGAGCGGGTGCGCAACTTTATGCAAGCTCTGGGCATGGAGAACGGCGAGGCTATCGAGCACCGCATGGTTAGTAACGCTATCGAAAAAGCCCAGCGCAAAGTAGAAGGGCGCAATTTCGACATTCGTAAACAGCTGCTGGAATATGATGATGTTGCCAACGACCAACGACAGATAATCTATTCGCAGCGCAATGAGTTGTTAGAAGCCGATGATATCGCCGATGTGCTAGTTAATGTTCGCTATGACGTTTGTAGTAGTTTAGTTAGTGGCTTTATACCACTGCAAAGCATAGAAGAGCAGTGGGATGTGGCCGGGCTTGAGCGTAAAATTGAGGCCGATTTTGGTCTGCGTATGACGCTGCAGCAATGGTTAAATGATGATGACACCCTGTATGAGGAAGCTCTGCGCGAGAAAATTCACGTCGAGTTTGAGGCCGCTTATCAGGCTAAGAGCGAGCGTATTGGCGATGTCATGCGTGAGATTGAAACTCAGGTAATGTTGCAGATTGTTGATCAGCTGTGGAAAGAACATCTGCAGAATATGGATCAACTGCGTCAAGGTATTGGTCTGCGCGCTTACGCCCAGAAGAATCCCAAACAGGAGTACAAGCGCGAGTCATTTGAAATGTTTGAGAGCTTGCTCGATAACATTAAACACGACGTGGCCAAGGTATTAGCCCGAGTGGAGCCTATTTCACGCGAACAGATGGAAGCGCAAGAGCAGCAGCGCCGCGTAGCGCAAGAGCGGCAGAAATTGCAGCTACAGCACGCCGAGGCCAATGCTATGGGGCAGTCTGCGCCAGTCACAGACGAGCCAAAAGCTGCGCCCGTTCGCACTGGTCGCAAGGTCGGTCGCAATGACACTTGCCCTTGTGGTTCAGGCAAGAAATTCAAACAGTGCCATGGCAAGCTGGCCTAAACGGGCGATGCTTTTTTACGCCATAGCTTCGTCGGCGCTGTGCTCGGTCGGTCACCTACTTAATGTAGGCTCCCTCCCTGTGCGCAGTGCCTCCTCGCTCTGACATAAAAACCACTCGCTCTCCGTTGGGCTGTACAAAAATATATTCAAAGGAGCCTTGTGGCTCCTTTATTCATTTGAGAAACACATTATGGCCGTCGGTAACTTTCCTTTCCCGCTAATGCCGGTTGTGCCGGGTGTTAAATTGGCCGCTGTGGATGCAGGTATTAAAAACAACGGCCGCAACGATGTGGTGTTGTTTGAGCTAACTCAGGGCACCCGCGTCGCTGGGGTTTTCACCCAAAACGCTTTTTGCGCTGCGCCCGTTACCCTGTGTCAGCAAAACTTGTCAGGCGAAGCGCCTGCCATTCGTTATTTGCTGGTGAACTCTGGTAATGCCAATGCCTGTACTGGCGAGCAAGGTATGCAGGATGCGTTGGCAACCTGCGCCGAAGTCGCCCGTGTTGCCGGGGTGAAGCCCGACCAAGTACTGCCCTTTTCAACTGGTGTGATTGGCGAGCTGTTGCCAATGGCGAAAATAGTACCGGTTATTGATTCTGCTTTTGGGCTGCTGGCCAGTGATGGCTGGGCCGCTGCCGCCCAAGGTATTATGACTACCGACACTCGCGCCAAAGGGGCCTGTGCCCAATTTGAGTTCGCCGGCGAGACTATCGTTGTGGCGGGTATTAGCAAAGGTTCAGGCATGATCGAGCCGAATATGGCCACAATGCTTGGCTATATCGCTACTAACGCCAATGTTTCTCAGTCAATACTGGAGCAGCTGTCCAAGCAGGCGGCGAACGAATCTTTCAATCGCATCACGGTTGATGGCGATACCTCCACTAACGACTCGTGTATTTTGATGGCCACCGGTCAAACCTCGCTGCCAGAAATTGATTCTACCGATAGCCCCTTGTATCAGCAGTTAAGT
>CAWVSV010000003.1:0-53381 GCA_963933095.1 uncultured Cellvibrionales bacterium | reverse complement strand
CCAGTCGACTAGCTCAAAGTACTCCAGCAATGAGAATGGCAGATGCTTTGGATTGTTGTCGATGTGATCATGGCCTGCAAAAGCTAATAGCTTAGATTGTGGTTGTGTACCGCTATCCACCTTAGCGCCCAAAGACTTATCGTTACTAGAACGACCTGTTGCTGGATCCAGCCCTAAACGTTCCTGGATGCTGGTGTAGTCACATTCTTCCGGTGAATTACATATATCTGCCCGTATGGGATTCAGATCAACATAAGCCATACAGCTTAATACCGCTGTATCATCAAGCAATGCCTGGGATTTAAATCTGGACTCCCAAAAGTGCCCCGTACACTTATCTTCACTATTGGCCATGCGAGCAATAGGCTCATTCAGGCACTTCATAAACCAGCTGATTGAACTAAGACGCACGCGCCAGTCTTCAACAATCTTGCTCACAACCTCTAGCTCGGCGGACGTCGTCAACAGTAACCGTTGGTGCCGACGGATAATTTCTGGCCCAGCGAAGAGTGTCAGCCAATGCTGTATCACTTCACTCTGCGTCCATTCGTGTGGTTGCTCTAAATCCACGCGCAGCAGCAAGTGGTAGTGATTACTCATCACCGCATAAGCACATACATTTATAGAAAAAGCCGATGCCAACAGTTTAATCCGATCAACAATCCAGCCCCTGCGGTGCTCAAAACTATTGCCATCCAAGTCACTGCCACACAGAAAGGCACGACGTACACAGCGACTAACACAGTGATAATAAGGTGTGTCACTAATGGATATGAGTTGGCTGCGCGGACAAGTCATGACTGGTTATCCATCTATATGTAACTTCGTACAGTTATTGTAGGTGACGCTGTCGATCCAGCTTGGATTGATATGGATTAAAGATCTGGGTGATTATTCCTAATGTATGCCTGTCCCAGAGTGATAATTTTCAAGTGGATTTTAAATCGCGTATGGCAGAGCCAGCCCCAGAGGTGCGCGGCAACATTGCCCACATTTATTTTTATATGCAGGAAAAATACGGGATGCAGATCAGCAAAAAGCAGATGCAGTTATTTTTAGCGTGGGACAGCCAAGGCCCGATCGATAATTGGGAGCGAGAAAATCTGGCTAGAATCGCCGTCATTGAGGCCTCAGAATAAACCGAGTGAATGAGCATAAAAGTCGAAAATTAATATTTATTAGCGCAACAACCGTTTTATTCTGTAATAACAGGCTGGCGAACAATCAAGAGTTGACTCCCATAACTTCTTAAAAATGATGAGTTTGTCTTTTGATGTACCTATAGATCTATGCCGTAAACGATCAAAGATTGTAGGCAAACTATCAAACGAAGGTGATAAACCTATCATTTATTAGAGGAAAAAAAGCCTTGGGCAAATAGCGGATTAATCATCTAGACTCTGATATAAACGCTACGCAAAGGAATGCACTATGAGTTTAACATCTACTCGCCGTCCCGATGAACCAGTCACCTTAGGCACCAATAGCTGTGAGTTCTTAATTGAGGTGTACGAAGTAAACGGCGATCCGGTGCGACTGGATATTACAGCGAGTGAAAGTGTAGATTTTTTCGTTCAGAGCTACTTGAATAAAAACGAGTAGAAAATGGTGTTTAGTCGACTTGTGGTGCGTAATCAGACGGTAGTCGATTTTCAATACTCACTTTAATCGTGCTGCTTTAATGGCAAATTAGTGATAGAAGCGCTCTGCGATGGTTTTTGTTGGGCTAAGTGACTGGGGTGTAACCCTAAACGATGACGGATTTGTGTAACCTAGTGGTAATATTTTTGTGTGTATTTTCAAATTGAGTTTTTTGCTTTGACAGCATAGTTATGGTCCATTAATAGTGTTTCTTCTGTTTTTGAATCCCTAACATATCGATCTGTTGCCGCTTTGTTCGAGTAGTTACCTCCTTGAATTATACTTTTTTTATTCTGACTTTATCCATAGTAACGCTCTCAAAGCTAGGCTGGTGTAATGCTAACTTGAACTTTGGTGTGGCATGTCTCTTAAAATACCATGTCAGTGACTCTGGTGGGGGCCATGGCACTTCAAGCTATCTCCTAGCTTGTGAGTTGAATGCGGTTTATCCCGCTAATAAACGCTAAAGCCATACTGAGACTAAAGCTATATTTCTGATACTGTAAGGTGTTGTAACAGTTGATTCTTTAATAACCAAGATTGATCGAGGAGTTGATGTGGATTCTCTAGAAAAGCTAAAACTGGCGATGCGTAAATTCGCTGCTGAGCGCGATTGGGAGCAATTCCATTCGCCGAAAAATCTCGTTATGGCGCTCTCTGGCGAAGCGGGTGAACTGACCGAGTGTTTCCAGTGGCTTAGCGAAGAACAGTCTCAGTCGCCCAATGACACTCAGTTAGCAGCTATCGCCGATGAAGTCGCCGATGTGCAGCTGTATCTTGTTCGTTTGGCCGATAAGTTGAACTTGGACATTGCTAAGGAGTGTGTTCGAAAGATACAGCACAACGCCAAAAATTACCCAATCGATAAATCAAAAGGTTCTGCCAAAAAATATACCGAGTATTTTGATAGTTAAGGTTGGATTTTAACGCTGCCTGTTTTCAAGCCGTCGGCGTATTGTTCTATGTTGTGAGGTTGTGAGGTTGTGAGGTTGTGATGTGGCTACAGTTTGCAGCATTGCTTTATTTTTAGCAGTACGGTGAGACTGCCGCTGTAAGCTTGACGTGCGAATATAATACAGTGCAACAGCGGACGCACATGTTGTCTGGACTATTTATCTGCTTTTACTTCTATAGGCCGCTTATAAAAATTTTTACAGGGTATCAATATGGATGTTGAAGTAGCAAAAATATGGCCGAAAAATATTAAGTACCTGCATTTATGCGGGTAAGTGTTTCCGGTGTCACTGCATGGGTGCAGAAACTATTGCGATTCATAACTGAAAGTATTCAGAAAGAGTAGGCGTCAGTAACCGGTGCATACTCAGCGATAGTTATTGGACTTTTGTGATTGGTTGCCGATAAACGTCTAATACCAGTTTTTTAGAAAAGTTAGCAGTGGTTCAGCGGTTAGAATTTTTGTTTTCGATTTACTTTATAATCTGGTTTTATTTCTCATTGTGGACTCTTGTTTTGATTAAACCTCTCGCCATTCTCTCCGATCTCGTTACCGACGCGCACACTAGTATTCAAGTCGATTTTACTGATCTTGATCCGATTGTGGGAGTCAGTCAGCAGCTGCGCCGTTCCGGTATTGCCGCCGATCTGGTAACGATTGACTGCCTGCGCTCGGGTAAGCGTATTATTATGGTGCTGCAAGATCATCAGCCCGAGTTGTTGCACTATCAATTTTCTTTTCGCGATCAAGACCCTGCTGCTAATTTTGAACATATGCCGCTAGCCGATGTTAGCGTGAAAACCCTTTACCATTGGATGAGCAGCTATTTTTTAAGTGCGCAGTGATAAAGCCGAAAAAACGGTTGAAACTCTGTCTTACTCGCTGCATAATGCGCACCGCTTTCAGGGACCTATGGTCCTGTTATTAGTGAAGCATTGCGGTCGTGGTGGAATTGGTAGACACGCTAGATTTAGGTTCTAGTGCCGTAAGGTGTGAGAGTTCAAGTCTCTCCGACCGCACCATTTTAATGAAAAAGCCCCCGTCAGATTTATCTGGCGGGGGCTTTTTTGTGGATGTCATATATTGGTTCGTGTGATTTAAGTGACCTAGTACAGGCTTTAGCATCAAAATTAAAAAATTAAGCACAGGCAATATTCGGGCTTGTCAGTACGAAAGAGCCAGAATCTCTCGGTATCGGTTACAATCTAAAGCTACTTATTCATTGGAAATCCTTAAATGTTGAAAGCATTGCTACTCGATATGGATGAAACCCTCTGCGATACCGAAAAAGCCAATACTAAGGCAAAGGCTCGGTTAGCTCAAACGGTCGATTCGACCTATGCAGTGGACGGTGTTACTGCCAATGGTGCAGCCTTTGCCGATGATTATGTCAGCGGAATTTATCGGAATTGGAGCGATGAGCAGCGAGCACGTTATACGCCGATTGCCAACGAGCAGGGTGAAGTGGCGTTTCGCGTCCAGTTGATGCGGGATCTGTTGCAGCCGGTTGCTGTGAGTGCAGAGCAGGCGCAACAACTGCAGAATCAGTTTGATGGCGATCGTCTAGCGGCATTCGATTTTTATCCGGGCATCGAGGCATTTTTACGTGATGCACGGCAACTATTCACTTTGGTGGTGATTACCAATGGTCCCGAATTCTCGCAGGTCCCCAAGGTTGAGGCGGTGAACCTCGCCGCTCATGTCGATCATATTATTATTGGTGGTCAGGAACCCGAGCAAAAGCCTGCGCGCTCTATTTTTGAGAAAGCCTTGAAATTGGCAAATTGTGACGCAAGTGAAGCTATTCATGTTGGCGACAGTCTTGCAGCGGATATTGCCGGGGCTCACCACAGTCGCATTACCTCGGTGTGGATTCAGCACCAGCAGCCGCTAGACGCCGAGCTGGGTATCAACCCCAACCACACGATTATGCACCCAAGCGAGCTGCCCTCTTTAATAGAGCGTCTGCATAAGCTTTAACTTAGTCTCGGGCTCTGCCCTGAACCCTATGGCTTGTATTAGAGACGGGCTAGTCAAGTTCAGAGCTAGCTTGATTCCATGCCAGCAGACATTTATGCAGTTTTTAGCCGCTGAACTGATCATCAACTTCAGTGGTGCCATGGCACTCAAGCCTGCAGCAAACTAAACCGAGCGCTTGCAGTTGTTATCTTATTGGGTCGAGTATATTCACTTTAAGCATCACTGTGACGGCACAGCTCCAGCGCTAAGCTGGCATCCGCCTGATTGCACAGCGGTGTCACTCGAAAATAAAAATTTAGCGTTTATATTGTTCGTTTTTTGCGCAAAAGCTCGACATTCAGGCGCTAAATCCTTATAGTGCGCCCCCTTAATTTGTCAGCCTTCAAGGACTACTCCTTTGATCACTACCGCAAACATCACCATGCAATTTGGCGCCGCGCCGTTATTTGAAAACATTTCTGCTCAATTCGGCAATGGCAACCGCTATGGCCTGATCGGCGCTAATGGCTGTGGCAAGTCCACTTTTATGAAGATCTTAAGCGGTGAACTGGCGCCAAGTGCCGGCAACTTCTCTATTACACCGGGGCAAAAGGTGGGTACTCTCAGCCAGGATCAGTTTGCTTTTGAAGAGTACAGCGTGGTCGATGCTGTGATTATGGGTGACGCCGAGCTTTGGAAGATCAAGCAGGAGCGCGATCGCATTTATTCGCTACCCGAGATGAGCGAAGCGGACGGTATGAAAGTGGCGGGGCTGGAAGTTGAGTTTGCCGAAATGGACGGTTACAGCGCCGAGAGTCGCGCCGGTGATATTCTACTGGATGCAGGTATCGATGAAGAGTGGCACTTTGGTTTGATGTCACAGGTAGCACCGGGCTATAAAGTTCGTGTGCTTATCGCTCAAGCGTTGTTTGCCAATCCTGACATTCTGCTGCTCGATGAACCGACCAACAACCTCGATATCCACACTATTAACTGGCTGGCCGATGTGCTGAATCAGCGCAAGTGCACCATGATCATTATTTCTCATGATCGTCACTTTTTGAACTCTGTGTGTACTCACATGGCCGACATAGATTACGGTGAACTACGTATTTACCCAGGCAATTACGAAGCCTTTTTAGCGGCATCCGGCTTGATTCGCGAGCAGTTACTGGCTGAAAATGCTAAGAAAAGTCTAGAGATGGATGAGCTGTCAGCGTTTGTTGCTCGCTTCTCGGCCAACGCCTCTAAAGCCAAGCAGGCCAGTTCACGGGCTAAAAAGCTCGATAAAATCGAATTGGATGAGGTTAAATCCTCAAGTCGCATGACACCATCGATCAGTATGAAACAGCACCAAAAGCTGCATCGGCAAGCGCTGGTATTAGAAGATTTAGGTCATGGTTTTGACGGTCAAACTCTGTTCGAAAAGGGCAACCTAATTCTAGAAGCTGGCGCTAAACTTGCCGTTATTGGTGAGAATGGTGCAGGTAAAACCACCTTTCTGCGAAGTCTTATCGGTGAAATTGAAGCTAATCAAGGTGACATCAAGTGGTCGGAAAACGCCATATTTGGTTACTGCCCGCAGGATAGTACCGACATCTTCGACAGTGATATGACCCTGTTTGACTGGATGAGCCTATGGCGCACGCCTAAGCATGACGACCTTAAAGTGCGCGGCATGCTGGGGCGTTTATTGTTTACCGCCGACGACGCCAATAAATCGGTGCGCGTCTGCTCCGGTGGTGAGAAAAACCGTCTGCTGTTCGGCAAGTTGATGATGATGGATGTCAATGTGCTGATTATGGATGAGCCAACCAACCACTTGGATATGGAATCTATCGAAGCGCTTAACAATGCGCTGAAAGGCTTCGACGGCACGCTGATTTTTGTCAGCCACGACCGCGAGTTTGTCTCCTCTTTGGCTACTCGAGTAGTTGAAATTAAGGATCAAGAAATCATCGACTTTCAGGGCACTTTTGACGAGTACCAGGCTAGCCAAGCGGCGTCACTGAAAGCCGCTTAAAATTCAGCCGGTTTTGTAATAAAAAAACGTCGCCCCGCAAATGGCGGCGTTTTTTTATGGCCGGCCACTAGGGCGGCGGCTCTGGGCGAGCGAGTGATGCTTCACGATATTGCTTAGGGCACTACTTTTCGCAATACCACCGCCGCTGTCATATAAGTTAGCCCTGCGTGTGCAGCGTCCAAGCCAGTTGTAGAGGTGTGATTACCCACCTTTAGCCTTTCTTAAATACTCTTCTTAGATGCCGTGTACACTGCACACCGTGTGACCCTGTTTTTAAAAGTCCGCGCCCTTTATTTCATGAGAAATCACCCTATGTCAAACCCCGAAAAACCACGCATTCCGCGTGCGCTAATCGTCGCCGTGCAGTTAGACAGTGTCAGCGATGTTGAATTCGAGTCATCGTTGGCCGAGTTGGCTGATCTGGCAAAGACCTTAGGGCTTGAGGTGGTTGGTCAAATTACCCAAAAGCGTTCGTCTTTTGACTCGACGGCATACATGGGCGTCGGTAAACGGGAGGAAATACGACAGTTCTTACAAAATCAAAAAGTTGGCGCGGATAAACTGTCGCAGGATGACCCGCTGGCAGTTACTGATGCAGTGGAGTTTATTCTCGTCGACCATGAAATCTCGCCGTCCCAAGCTCTCAATTTGGAAAATGAAGTTGGTTGTGAAGTGATGGATCGCACCGTGGTGATTCTCGAGATTTTTCATCGAAACGCCAGTTCACACGCCGCCAGAGTACAGGTTGAGATTGCGCGTCTGTCCTATATGGCGCCGCGCTTGCGTGAGGCAGCCAAGCGCGAGGGACCCATGGGACGGCAGCGTAGCGGTGCTGGCGGGCGCGGTACCGGGCAGTCACGCGCTCAAACGGATAGCCATAAGGTTCGGGTTCGTATTGCCGAGTTGCAAAAAGAAATTGATGCCATGGCGGCGGGGCGCGATACCCAGCGCGCGCGACGCCTAGGACAATCGGAGGTGTCACAGGTGGCGCTGGTCGGTTATACCAACGCGGGTAAATCTACCTTGATGCGCGCCTTGACTGGCAAAGAAATACTCGTGGCCAACAAGCTGTTTGCCACGCTAGACACCAAAGTACGGACCCTGCAGCCAGAAAGTGTGCCTAAGGTATTGGTTAGTGACACCGTGGGTTTCATCAAAAACTTACCCCACGGGCTGGTGGCCTCGTTCAAGTCAACGCTGGATGAAGCCCTTAGCGCATCTCTGTTGCTGCACGTTATTGACGCTGGCGACCCTGGGTTTGAGGCGCAGCTGCATGTCACCGATAAAGTATTGGCCGAGATTGGTGCGGACAGTGTGCCGCGCATTCGGGTGTTCAATAAAATTGACTATCTGCTGGGCGCCGCCGCACAGGAAGAGCGTACCGCGGAGCTGGAAGCCAAATATCCCGGTTGTATTGTGCTGAGTGCGCGTCGCGATAGCGATATAGCGCAGTTGCATCAGTCGATTATGCAGGTTTTTCAAAAGGATCTGATTGAATCCGAGGTGTTTTTACCCTGGTCGGCACAGAAGCTGCGCGGCGAGATCTTTAGCTCCTGCGAGGTACTTGAAGAGCGGGCCGATGCCGAGGGTGCATTTTTTCGCTTTCGCGCTTCAGCTGATACGGTCGCCCGGCTGACTAAACTCGCAGTCGATGCGTAAAGAATAGGACAGGAAAGAATACGAAGAAATAGCACAGTTATAAATTAGAAAACCATAAATACCTTGTGCTTGTGCTTGTGCCTGGGCTTTGAGCTGTACAAAATTACTTGAACACTAGAATAGGATGTAGGCGTTAAAAAAGTGCTTGTTCCCTATGGGTTCTAAACAAGGGAGCAGCTTTTAATACTAGGCTCTGAAAAAATCCTAAGGGACCAAATTTTAACAGGACCCGATTAATCAAAAAATATTTGTCTGGTTCCGTATTGTCTTTTAATGCTCAGCCACATAAAGATCCCTTTACAAATTTGAACTCTTGGGAAAATCAACCTGTATGTTTCAATATAACTGCTGCCGCTATTTATCAATCGGTTAAGCTCGCTGGTGACTAAGACATCGCGGGCTTAAGTTGGGCGAGTGCTAATTCGGGACAGGCATCACTAATTCAGGGTCTAGCCAGACAACCAAAGATTCACTTACCGACATCATCGTAATCAAAATTTAGCAGGTTATGGTTTTCTATGGCATTTTAAACGCGATAGGGCAGCCCAGCAATAACACTAACATCGATGGCGGTGGAGCTATAAAAAAATGCCGCTCACTAATGGGCGACGTTTCTTAGGTATTAATATTCTACTGGCTCGGCCTGAACCTTTCTCCGGTCAGCTCTTTGTTGTGTACTAGCTCGGCCTGCTTTTCTTTAGCATTTCATAAGCTGCCTGAATCTGCTGCGACTTCTCTGTGGCGACCTTAATCATATCGTCGGGCACGCCCTTGGCGATAAGTTTGTCCGGATGATGCTGGCTCATTAATCTGCGGTAGGCCTTCTTCAAATCTTTGTCGTCAATCTCTTCACTGACCCCAAGAGCTTGGTAAGCTTGCTTGATTTCATCTTGGCGCGGGGCGGCTTGGCCGGCGTGGTATTGACCACTAGAGTTACCATCAGAGCCGTTGCCGAACTGATTTTGCGCCAAAATCATCTGTAGTAGCTGCTCAAACTGCTGGGCATTTATATTCACTTTGGCGGCAGTAGCACGCAGGACTTTTTGCTCGGCGGGGTCGAGCGTGCCATCGGCGAGGGCAACGCTGATTAAAAACTCCAGCAGGGTTAGCGACAGGTTGCGATTGCGCGCGGCCACCTTGGCAAAACGGTCAATGCTGTCATCAAAATCAAAATCGGCATGGGTGCCTTGCTGAAAGTACTTAATAGCCTGCTGACGGTGCAGCGGGGTTAAGTCCATGCGGTTCATTAGGGCTTCTGTTTGCGCGACTTCCTCTTCGCTGACGCGGCCGTCGGCTTTGGCCAAATGACCAATCAGTTGAAAGGTGGTTTCAAAAAATAGTTTCTGTAGAGTCTCGCGCTCGCTACTGCTTAAAAAAATAGCGCTCTGCGACAAGGCGCGATCAAATGAATGGCCCAGCCATACACCCAGTAGCGCGCCTATAGGCCCGCCTATTGAAAACCCCAGTAAGCCACAAATTAGTTTGCCTAAAAACACCTAGCTATCTCCACTGTGTAAATAATGCTGGCAGTGTACTAGGAGGCCGTCGAACTTAACAATGATCTACTGCGATAAACTCAAGTTTGGCCATTTTTTACGCGGTTGATACGCGAATAGAATAACTATTTACGTGCTCGCATAATTGCAACGGTCGCAAAACGTCAACTCTTCGCTTTTATCGGTCCAGCCCGTCGGGCTTTTTATTACGGGGAGTGCTTATATAGCTGAGGTAAGGCCTTTAGCGACCTTTATCGCTGCCTTTTAGTGAAAGCGGTGCAAAGCCGCTGTACTGTTCTCGGGCTAGGTTGCGATAATTGAGGGTAAAAGCGAAGTTTTCGGATTTTGGCAGATAAAGTACCAAACCGTATTCACCGCGTTTGATATCAACAATCCATTCAAATTTTTGGACCTGGTCGATTTGGGGGGCGGCGCTTGGCAGGTTGCGTTCAAGGTAGACTGGAGGTTCACCATAAACCATCATTTCCTCCAGTAGTACCTCACTATCGGCCTTGTTAACTAAGAAAATTTCGGCTTTATCGGCAGGTAAACTAATTTCGATGCGAACTGCATTATTATCCTCTTCGATGTTAATTATTTGTGCACCTAAGACCGATTCTCGGGCGCCGACAACGGGCTGTAGATATTCAGTTTGCAGCGTTTGCCGGCTGTCTGTGGCAAGTGCCGCAGTGCTAGCGAATGCGGTGGTAATGGCGTAGGTAAAAAGAACTGAGATCATTGAATACTGCATTACTCATCTCCATTTTTACTATGGCTATTTTACCACTGTGGCAAGGTTTTAATCGGATTAAAGCCGACTTAGAAATAGGCTGGTTAATAATTGCTGTTATAAGCATGGCGGTTGTTTCTGTACAATGTACGTCTACATTTTGCAAAGCGTCTGTTATGAACACTCTCTGTATCGCAAAAACTGAACTGATTAACATTCTGCTGGATTGGGGGCAGGGCCGAATGTCGGCCGCCGATCTGCAAAACTGGATGGTGACTCATTACGACCCCGATGAAATTGCAGTGGGGCCGGGTGAGCCGCAGTGGACGATTGAAGCGATGAACATAGTGATGAATGAATACGAGATTGCCAAGCCAACAAAGTATGTGCGCGATAATTACACTTTAGCGACGGCGTTTATTCACTGCAGTAAAGGTACCTTTGAGACCGCTAAAACACGCTTTATCCGCCAAGCGTTTGTCGATTGATGAAGGCGGCAGCAGTGTGGTCCAACATTGAGTAGCAGTATCGCGACAATATGTATTAATGGCCGATAGCATTGTTGTTGGATAGTGTGGTTTGCATCGGCCCTGCATTATATTAAACACCGCTTGAGACATAATTTGAATAGCCGTCAGCTCAACCAGCGATCGTATGGCTCGATCGTCACTTGCTCGCCAGCCTCGACTGAGCCACGCTCGTTTTCTAATATAATGTAACAGTTGGAATTACTCATTGAGGTGAGCATGCCGGAGCTTTGTGTTCCGTTGCTGTCGGCGGTTAATCCCTGATCGGTCATTTTCAAATTGCCGCGCTGATAATCGGTGCGGCCGGGGCGTTTTTTTAAAGCGCCATTGACTGGCAAGGACAGGGTCAGTGGTGCAGTTAGGCTTTCGCCACTGATGATTTGCAGGCAGGGCAGAGCCAGCTGATGAAAAGTAACCGTGGCTGATACTGGGTTGCCAGGCAGGCCGAAGAATACCGTTTTCTTGTGCTGGCGCTTAATATGACCAAAAGCAAAGGGTTTGCCGGGTTTAATGGCAAGCTTCCAAAAATTGATATTGCCTAATTTATCGAGTACCTCTTTGGTGTAATCTGCCTCACCGACAGAGACGCCACCGGAGGAAATCACCGCATCGCATTGATCGCAGGCCTGCTCGAAGGCTTGTTCTAACAGCACAGGGTTGTCTGCAATGATGCCTAAATTGAGTACTTCGCAGCCTAAACGCTTGAGCATGGCGGCGATTACAAAGCGGTTGCTGTCGTAAATACATCCCTGTTCTAGGGATTGCCCTGGCAGGCGCAATTCATCGCCACTGGAAAACAAACCGACCTTAATTGGGCAGTAGACCTTCACTTGCGCCAAGCCGATAGAGGCCAACAACCCAATATCGGTGGGCGACAGCCTGCGCCCCGTTTGCAGTAATAGATCGCCGCAGCGGATATCATTACCGGCTAGGCGAACATTACTGCCTGGTTTAGGCGTGTCTAAAAATGTCACTGTACCGTCACTGGTAGTGGTTTGTTCCTGCATGACAACAGTGTCAGTGCCGCTGGGCATCTCGGCCCCTGTCATAATGCGTACACACTGGCCGGTATTCGCTTCACCGAGAAACGCTGCGCCAGCAAAACTCTTGCCGATGAGCTCAAGGGTATTAACACCTTGTAAATCGCTGGCGCGCAGCGCATAGCCATCCATTGCCGAGTTGTTGTAACCGGGCACCATTATAGGGGAGGCGATGTCGTCGGCCAGAATTCGGTCGAGTGCATGGTCTAGTAGAACGTTCTCGGTGCGCGCAATACATTTAACCGACGACTGCATTTTTTCGAGCGCGATTTCTAATGGCATAAGGCCAGGGGCATCACAATAATTCATGGTCAATAATCTCCAAGCTCAAAAGGGGCATAACAACGGTTATTCATTTTTATTTTAATCACAATAAAATAGCCTAGGCATATTTTTTGGCCATGGACACGGTCGTTTTAACTGGGTATTTTAAGCTGCGAATTGTAACTAAATAGTTAACATCACTGTTTGCTACCATCAAGTAGAGCCATAAAGCATATCCCTTGGGCGCATCATCAGTTTATGAAGCGTTGCATAAATTAGCATCATATTTATTTTGTGTTGCTTAATGCCGAGTCCCTGCGTGAACAATAGGGGTTCTGTACTCTGGTGTGGCGCTTATCGAAAACTAAGCTTTCACAGCCCGAGCGCATTTCTTAAGGCACGATTTTTGGCGATATAGATATCTACATTGGCGCTGCGATTGACATCGTTACACGCTTGTCGAGTTATACGAATTAATTGACGATAGACATCCACAGGGGCAAAGGCGTCGTCGCTGGCATAACGACACTGCTCTGTGCTGAGTGTGGGTAGTGCCCAATTACTGCGCGACAAGCGTTTCGATTTTTTCAGTTGCTGACCGTTTAGCATGGCGATCATGGTTTTAACGCCCATATCGTTTTTGTAACCGAGCGCATTAAACGCAGACACCAAATCGACTATGCCGTTAAGTTGTACATCAAACTCGCGTTTTAATAATTTTTTATCGGCTTTGAGCCCAGCACCCACTTTTAATATGTCGTCGCGCTGCAGTAACCGTCGAATAGGTTCCATATCACTAAGTTTGTTAGCCAGCTGTAAAGGCTGAATCATAAAACATACTGTGTCTGTGGCCAGTTGCAGCAGGGCGATAGGGTTGGGTATTTGGCCTTTTTCAAAGTTTGGTTTGGTTTCGGTGTCAAAACCAATGATGTCGGCATTGGCGAGTTCAACCGCGGCCTGCCGTAAGGCCTTGGCGTTATTGACAATGACCGCCCGACGTTTGGAGGTGTCAAAGGCCGGCAGCACTTTTATGGCTTCTTTGGTCGGTACGGCTAACCCTAGAGCAACTAGGCCATGGGCAATTTTCTTTTTTTGTGGTGCTGTATTATTCATCAGTTGCTTTAGCTCAGCTCATTGGCGCGGCGGTATTGACCATCGTAGTCGAATATTTTCTCACTGATTCGCCAAAATACAGGGGCATGTCTGTTTTGTTTATTTTTTTCTTGCTTACCAATCACAAAATCAGGAACACGAAATTTATCGCGCGCTAAGATAACGTGATCCGGGTGTGTAGGGTTAAATTTTTCACTGCGATCTTTCAAGTGTTGTTTACTAAAGTGATGATAAAAAGCCGCTTGCTGGGCTTTGGTGTCGAGTGCAAACACCTCACTTAAATCTGCGCCATCCTCGTCGTAGTAAGTGATTTTAATACGCTCGCAACCCGCTTTATTAGTGGTTTTTTGGATGTCGAACCCGGAGCAGCGTAGCACCTTGCAGTTGGCCAACTGCAGCGCCTGTTTCAGTTTATCGTCGATGTCGACCAGCAGTTCGCGACACTCTATACACTGGCGTGCGGCGATATCATTTTCGGCACCGCAGTGGCCACACTCTTTAAAACGGAAACGAAATAAGCATTGTTGGTTATCAACAAGACCCTGACAGCGGCGACCATAATGCTCGACTAAGTCGCCATCGCTATCCACTAACCCCCAAAAGGTATTGTCGTGCGCGCACATTGGGCAGGGTATTTGTACCGGTACGGCGTCGGAGTTAGGCTTGTTTGAGCCTATCTCGGGGCGGAATAAATCGTATTGGTTGCCGGCATAGTCGAGTACCAGGCAGTCTTTTTTATCGGCGCATAGACGCAAACCACGACCGACAATTTGCTGATATAAACCGACCGAGTCGGTGGGGCGTAATATGGCGATAAGATCGACATGCGGAGCGTCGAAGCCGGTGGTCAATACCGAGACATTGACCAAGAATTTTATTTGACGTTTTTTAAAGGCGTTAATGACACTGTCGCGGGCGCGCGCCTGCATATTGCCAATAATAATGGCTGAGCATTCGGGTGGCAGGTAGGTAAGAATCTCACGAGCATGCTCAACCGTGGCGGCAAAAATCATTACGCCCTGTCGCTCTTGGGCCAGATCAATAACCTGCGCAATAATACGTGCGGTCGCGCGCTTGCTCGAACTGATCACACGATTAAGCTCGCTTTCAGTCAGTCTTTTTGTTGCGTTGTCAGCAGGGCGAAGTTGTTCAAAGTCGTATAATGCTACCGGCGCATCTAATATATTGGCTGGGGTTAGGTAGTTATTACTAATCATGTAACGCAGTGGCAACTCAAAAATACAGCGCTCAAAGGCGGCGCGCTCATCGCCACGAATTTCATTATCTTGGCGATGGCTGCGATATACCCAGCCGGTATCTAACCGGTAAGGGGTGGCGGTTAACCCAAGAACTTTCAGCTGTGTATTGTGTTCAGTTAAGTGACGAATGATCTGCTCATATTGCGAGTCTTTTTGACCCGAGACGCGGTGACATTCGTCGATGATCAATAGAGAAAAATGATCACTGAACGCGTCGAGGTTGCCCACTACTGACTGTACGCTGGCGAAAACAACTTGGCTATTGCTGTCTTTGCGCTTTAGACCCGCTGAAAATATATCGGCTGTTCTGCCATAGCTTTCAAATTTGCCATGATTCTGTCCAACCAATTCTTTGACGTGGGCCAGTACTAGAATACGCTGCCGAGCGAGCCGTGCCAATTCAGCGATGACTAAACTTTTACCGGCTCCGGTGGGCAAAACGATAACGGCGGGGTCATCGGTTTTACGAAAATGCTGCAACGTCGCATTAACGGCGTCGAGTTGGTAGGGGCGAAGAGTGAAAGTCACGGTTATGGGTCTGCTGTCGCTAGTCCTCCCCCAAGCGTATTAAATCTTGGCGGCGAACATTATGTTATGGATTATTGTGGTGAATGTTGAGACCCTTTTGGACTATTTTTTAAGGCGTTGATGGATATTTAACACAGCTCAAAAAAATCAATTATGGGGCATACAGCCAGCATCACTGGTTGTATGCCATGCATCCTTTATTGACTATTATTAGCTTTGATTCCAACGTTTAAAAATTAGAGAGGTGTTTATGCCACCAAAAGCAAAGTTATTGCTCATGACATAATCGGTTCTAATTTCTCGACCTGGGCCGGTAATATAGTCCAGCTGGCCACATTCAGGGTCGATATTTTTGAGATTAGCGGTGCCGTGAAACCAGTTAGCATTCATCATCTCGATACTAATCCAAGCTTCCAGTGCGCCGCAGGCACCCAAGGTGTGGCCGGTAAAACTTTTCAAGGCGCTAATAGGGGTATCTGCACCAAAGATATTTTCGGTGGCGGTGGCTTCGGCAATATCGCCTTTATTGGTGGCGGTGCCATGGGCGCTAATGTAGCCAATTTTATCAGCGTCTATATCGGCATCTTCTAAAGCCAGTTCCATTGCGCGGCTCATGGTTGAGGCTTCGGGTTGAGTGACATGCAGACCATCGGTGTTGGTGCCAAAGCCGACCACTTCGGCGAGTATGTGCGCGCCGCGCGCCTGAGCGTGTGTCAGCTCTTCCAGTATTAGTGTGCCAGCGCCCTCGCCAATCACTAACCCATCGCGGTCTTTATCGAACGGACGCGGGCTCAATTCTGGGGTGTCGTTGACGGTGCTGGTGGCGTAAAGAGTATCAAATACCGCAGCTTGAGTGGCGCACAGTTGCTCGGCACCGCCGGCTACCATCATTTGTTGCTTGCCAAATTTAATCGCTTCATAGGCGTAACCGATGCCCTGACTACCAGACGCACAGGCGCTGGTAGTGGTTATGGCGCGGCCTTTAAGGCCAAAAAATACACCGACATTGACGGTGGCGGTGTGGGGCATCATTTTCAAGTAGGAATTGGCATTGAGGTTGCCTATATTATTATTGATTAGCATATCGCCAAAGGCCGCAACTGCGTTGGAGTCTCCCATGCAGGAGCCATAACTGACCCCGCAGCGGCCATCACGTAGGCTTTCATTGTCGAGTAAACCGGCTTGTGATAATGCGTGTTCGGTGGCAGCGGTGGCCATTAGTGAACCGCGCCCCATAGAGCGTGTAACTTTGCGACTGTAGTGCGCCGGTTTAACAAAATCTGTGACTGGGCCTGCTAGGCGAGTATTGAGTTCTGCATATTTATCCCACTCGCTCATGTAAGCAACGCCGGTTTTTTCTAGCGTTAAATTGCTCCGGATCTGCTCCCAATTGGAACCTATAGGGGATATACCCGACATTCCGGTGACAACGACTCGCTTCATTTTTGTTCCTTGTTATTTTTGCCGAGCATTATATCAAATAGTCGATGCCGAGGGCGTTAGCACAGACCGCCATTCACCGATATGACTTGGCGAGTAATATAGGCGGCCTCATCGGACATTAAAAAGTTAACTAACCCTGCGACTTCGCGTGCCTCACCCATACGTTGGGCAGGGATGAGCTTTAGCGCATGCTCCATTGGGACATCGTCGGCCATATCGGTGTCGATTAACCCAGGCGCTACGCAATTAACGGTAATTTTACGTTTGGCGAGTTCCAGTGCTAGCGATTTGCTGGCGGCGATAACACCTGCCTTGGCAGCGGCATAGTTGGCTTGTCCGCGATTGCCGATAAGCCCAGAGACTGAGGCCAGAGTGACGATGCGGCCAGGTTTGCGCCGCCGCACCATTGGCATACTAATGGGGTTTAATACATTGTAAAAACCGTCGAGATTGGTGTGGATGACACCGTCCCACTCTTCGCCCGTCATGGCGGGAAAGGCTGCATCGCGGGCAATACCGGCATTGCAGACCACACCGTAATAGGCGCCAAAAGCGGCCATATCAGCCTCTAATACCTCACGGCACTGTGCGCGATTGGCGATGTCGAATTGTAAGATTCTCGCCTTTGAACCGAGCGTTTCAACGTCATTTCTGACGGCTTCAGCCTCATCAATACGCGAGCGACAATGCAGTACGAGTTCATAGCCACTGGCGGCCAAGCGCAGGGCACAGGCTTTGCCGATACCGCGACTGGAACCGGTGATTAGAACGGTTTTTTCTGTATTCATAAAGGTGCTCAAATGTTACTGGTGGCCGAGAAATTTTTCGGCGTTGATGGGCTGGAAGACGTTTAATGAGGCACTGGCGAGTAACTTGTTGCCGTGTTTAATCGTGCAATCAAATACACAAAGCCCCGCATCGCTGCGTATGCTCGCGCGAATATGTACACACAGTAACTTCGCCAGCGGAAAAGCGTCTACCGTACAGCTGTAACGGCGTGAACCCACTAATAAACCAATTTGTACCGCGGCATTTTTTTGTCGCTCACAGATGCCACCGTGAGCGGCAATAGCCTGCGCCATATACTCAATGCCTACGTAGGCCGGCACATTTTGCTGCTGATCAACGGTCTGACAAAAAGGGGAGTTGGCGTGCAAGGTCACCTCGGCAGTCAGTGTGTCTGGTGTCCAGTCGCTGACCCGGTCGAGCAATATCATCGGCTCGGCATGTGGCACCAGTTCGGCTATGCGATACTGTGTTGGATCGAAGGCTTGGCCGCAATCATCAGGCATTAGCTGTTCTCGCTGCGAGACAGTATTAGTGAAACATTGTTGCCACCAAAGGCAAACGAATTACTCATGACGTGCTGCAGTGGTTGTGCCAGCGAGGTGCAATTTAGCCCTGGCAATGCTGGTAAAGCAGGGTCAGCTTGGCGATCCCAAAGATGCGGCGGTAGGCGGCCGTCATTACGTTTGAGCGCTAAATAGCAAAAAATTGCTTCTAGCGCACCGGCCGCACCCAGGGTGTGGCCGGTGAGAGGCTTGGTTGAGCTGCAAGCGATAGTGCTGTTGCCTTTAAATACACGAGCAATGGCTCGGCTTTCCATCGCATCGTTTTGCTCGGTAGCGGTACCGTGTAAATTCACATAGTCAATATCAGCGGCGCTTATATTAGCCGTGGTTAGCGCTTGCTGCATGGCTTTTTCGGCACCCACTCCTTGCGGTTCTGGCGCTGAGATATGATGTGCATCTGAGCATTCGCCAATACCGCTGAGCGCTACGGTGGCGGGTTCGTGGCTAACAATAAATAAGGCTGCTGCCTCGCCAATATTAATGCCACTGCGGTTTTGGCTAAAAGGCTGACAGAGCTGATCACTGATCGCTCCCAGTGCTGAGAAACCCTGTACTGTAAGCGCACATAAAGTGTCGCAACCGCCGGCGATAACGGCGTCCACTAAGCCGGTTCGCAGTAGCCGCTGCGCTGATGCCAACGCCTTGGCTCCGGAGGTACATGCGGTAGAAATAGTCCAAGCCGGGCCATTAATGTCTAGATAATCCGCGGTAAAACGTGCGGGCGCGCCCAGTTCTAGCTGTACATAATCAAAACTATCGGGGTAATTGCCGTTTTTTTTATGCTCCGCTTCTGCGTGTTCGCCTTCAGATATACCCGAGGTGCTGCTGCCGATAATGACGCCGATGCGGTGGCTGCCATGGCGAATTTTTAACGCCTCAATATCCTTTAATAGCGGTTGTAAACAGGTCTGCAATAGCCGGTTGTTACGGCTGTTTTCGATGCTTTTATCGGTCTTACCAAAGTCTGTTGTCACGCGGCCCAGTGGCACGGCTTGGCCAGGGCTATAAGCATCGCTGACTTGCAGTGGTGAAGCTTGCAGGCTAAACAATTGTTGCTCTATGTGCTCGATAGTGTTGCCAAGCGAGCAAATAGCAGCGGCATTATTTAAATAACAGTGGGTTACATTGCGACGGTTTGAATGTTTAGCTCGGGTCATAACAATGGGCTCAAAAGTCATGGCGCTGACGAGTGTTAATGGTTACTCCTAGCGTTTTTAAGTGGTGGCGCAGTATAACGCTGTGGCCACTGTCGGGGCCAAAGAGTGGCTGTTTTGAGTCGACACTAACAACGGCTTGTTGATGGTAGTAAAGGGTGCGGCCCGTTGGGGTTTTGTCTAGCGCCCAATCGGTGTCCGTCAGTACTTTTTGCCAACTGTCGTCGGGCCAATAAGCGAGGTAAACCGCTGCCAATAAAAAACGTCCAGGCAGTTTTTTTGCAACGCCGGCGGCTTGTTGCTGATCAATTCTCATCTGCTGATTAGGGTCATTATTGTCCCGCACACTAACCATTCGCCGGCCCAAAGCGTCGAGCAGTATGAGGGTTAAGTGCGGTTTTTGGGCGGTTTGGGTGAGTGCCAGCGCTGCCTGCAGGTTGTGTTCTTCGCTCTCGCTATTGATCTCGAGTTGTTGCAGCACCTGCCAGCAGCAACCAATGGCTGCGGTGTCGGGCAGTGGTAGCGTTGTTAGCGAGCCGATACGTTGCATACTGCTACAGGCGCTGATAACACTACATGCCACTAACAACATAAATCGAAGTGGGTAGCTCAAGACACGCTGCAAAGTTCATAAATGGCATTTAAGCGGGCTTCTGGCTTTGCCACCAGCGGGTTGCTTTTGTCCCAAGCGTAACCGGCCAAAATGGAGCTGATCATGGCACGAATGTGCTGTGGCTGGGTATCAGAGAATATAATCTTTTGTAGGCGGCCGTCGTAGAAAGCTTCAACATAGGTACGAAAGGTATCTACCCCTTGCTTTAGTTGGGTGGCGTATTCTTGCTGCCAATCCACGGTTTTACCTCTGAGATGCCGATCAACTAAGGGCGCAATCAGAGCGGCGGACTTCATGGCAATGGTGACGCCGGAAGAAAATACCGGATCTAAAAATTCACCCGCATTACCCAGTAGGGCATAGCTGTTGCCGTAAAGGCTTTTTACATCGCAGGCATAGCCGCTGATTTGACGAGCCTCAGTATCAAAGCTGGCCTCGGTGAGTAAACCGCTTAGCGTTGGTACTTCTGCAATGATCGTTTGCAGGCGCTGTTTTGGCTCTAAATGAGCGTAGCGCTGAAAAAAACTGTCTTCGGCGACCACGCCGACAGAGCAGCGAGTTTGAAAGGGGATTAACCAAAACCAGACATTACTTTGTTGCGGGTGTATATGAATTGAAATTTTATTGCGGTCAAATGTACCCGCGTCAATATTGTCCTCAATATGAGTTAACAGCGAGGTGCGCGAAGGCATAGTTGAGGGCAGGTCTAAATCAAGCAAGCGCGGCAATACGCGACCAAAACCTGATGCATCCAGTAAGTAGCGCGTTTGTAGAGTGTAAGATTGGCCGCCTTCGGCTGTTACCTCAACACGGGCTCCGCTGGTGTCGGTCGTTACTCCAAGAACTTTGTGGCCATAGCGAACGTCGGCTCCTTGGCTGGCCGCACCATCGGCTAAGAGGTGATCAAACTTAGCGCGCTCCACCTGAAAAATAGTGCCGTCGCCAGCGCTGAATTTCTCGGTAAAATCAAATTGGCCTGCGCTGTCACCACAAGCAAAAGCGGCACCATTTTTAAAACGAAAGCCAGCAGCGTTTACGGACTCCTGCATACCCGCCTGACGGATGAACTCCATACACTGGGGCAGTAAACTTTCGCCGATAGAAAAGCGCGGAAAGTGTTGATGTTCCAGGACAGTGACTCTGTGGCCATATTGCCGCAGCAAACCCGCGGCAATGCTACCGGCTGGGCCTGCACCGATAATCGCGACATCGGTCGCCTCAATGGCGATGTTGTGGTCGTTTGTAATAGGCATATTCAATCTTATTGTTAGCGACAGTGTTACGTCTGTTGGCCAGATGTTTGACCGGTGTCTTCACGGGCGATAAAAAATATTGGTGTTATCAGCCAACAGCACAGCATGCCTGACAATACTACTATACCGAATTGGTGCAGAACTGCGACCTGACTTAAAGACAGCAGCCCAAAGGCTAGCACTGAGGTGAAAGCGGAGAGTGTGGCGGCCAGCCAAGAATCGCCATTAAGGCCCATTTCTCGATAAAAAATGCCGGTGTCGAGACTGATGCCGACCACCAGTAGTACAGCGAGCAGGTGGAATACAGTAAGGCCCGAGCAGTAAGCGGCCACGGCCAAACCTACCAGTGCAGACAGAGTCATAGGCGCAAGAATACGCAGGCCGCAGAGTCGGTAGCGGTAGAGTAAAACGGTTGCGATAAGTGTTAGCGCGGCTGCCAAATAAAGACCGACAGTCTGCCGATAGTTAACCAGTAACTGTGACATATCACTAATACGATTGACGAAGCGAATACCCACTAGAGGCTCGGCTATATCAATAAGGTCCACATCGGTAGCCAGAGGGTTGAGCGTTAGTATTGTGGTGGCATGAAAATATTGCTGTTGTTTTACCGGCAGCAAGCCAGTGACAGCGGATAGAGATTTAACACGACTAGGGGTTAAGCCTGTTTTAAAAGTACTGCTGGCTGACTGATGCAGAGCAGAGCAATCAATGATTTGGAGCAGTTGGCATAATTCGGGCAGTGCCTGTTGGTAGAGCTTGTGTTGGATTAACTCAAAATCGCTTTGCTGTTGTTGTTGCGATGGCGACCACTTGGCCAAACTTTGTGATGTCTCGACAAAACCCCTTTTATGCAGTGGTTGCAGCGCTTGTTGTAATTTTTCTAGTCGTATTAATAGCTGCTCTTGATCACTGCCGCTGACCACAAAAAATCGACTGCTGGAAGAGGGCTGTAAAAGTTCCTGTACGCGTCTACTTTGGTCTAAAAGCGCGGTGCCCGAGGTGTTGAGTGTGCGCACATCGTTGTTGCCCGGCTGGGTTTGCAAAATAACTGCCGAGACTACAAAGAGACCGCAGATTAAGCCTATGTAGATTCGGTGCTGGCTGCGCAAGCGGCCATAGAGCGGCCGTATATAACATTCGAAAAATTGACCACAGCCAACAATAGTGTTGCTGTGATTAGGGCGATAGAGTGGGCCAAAGGCGATAACCGCCAGCCAAGTTCCGGCCAGCCCAGCCGCCGAGAAAACCGCCATTTGTTGCAGCCCAGGAAAAGGCGTTACTAACTGCAACAGATAGGCGGCAATACTCGATAACGCGCCGGTGGCGAGTGCAGGTCCCAATAGCTTACGGCACTGCTGGCTGCAACCGAGTTGCTGGCTATTGAGCATGAAATGGAAACAGTAATCGACGGCAACGCCCAGCAGTGTACTGCCAAAGGCCAGCGTTAATAAATGAATGCGCTCAAACACCAGCAGCGACACCGACAGCGCCACTATGAGCCCAGAACTGAGCGCAATTAGTACCGCCAATAATGGCAGGCCACTGCGAAATACCGTCACGACCAGTATGACAATAGCCAGCAGCGAACCCAACCCTACCGTCGATATTTCATTTTTGGCGAGTTGTGCGCCCGCTGCGGCATGAAAAATAAGCCCCGATTTAAGCAGCTCGACCGAGTGATCATTACTCAGCATTTGCTGCTCAAAATTGTCGATAAGCGGCAAGATACTCTCTTGCATGGCGAGATTAAAAGAACTGACGTTGACTGCTAAGCTGATCAAATACCAGTTGCCGCCGGCGGCAGAAATGACCGGCCAGCCATTATGCAAGCGAATGCGTGTATTGGCTTGCTGGGCTTGCAACCACTGCCCACCGAGATTAAAAGGGTCTTCTACAAACGCGTAAGGTCGCGGGTCCGCTGCAGGATTGAATAAACTTTCAGCAGCCCGAGATGCCAGATCTGTAGCCGAGGTTTGCTGTAATTGCAGGCGCTGCTGGGGGGTTAGCAATTGATTGCGGTATGGCTGAAACAGTTGGCGGAGCTGACTTTGCAAATTATTAGTGTGTAAGGCGTCATTGATGTAGGGCGATTGCAGGAGCTTCTGTTTTAGTTTTTGACTTAATCGCAGGCTATGTGCGTCGGTGTTGTTATCGCTGCGATCATCGTCGCGAACTCGCAGCAGTAGCAGTAGTTGCCGCGAAAATTGGTGCTGCATTTGTGTTTCTAGGGCAACTATTTCGGGCTGTTGCTCTGAATGTGGCAGTAGTTCGGTGATGTCGCTGTAAAAAGGTGAATTGCCAGTTATTTTCCAGCCGATAATTAGGCTTAAAACAAGCAGTACTAGTAGCCATAAATACGCATTGCGTCTGTTCGCTTGGCTTAGAGTGGCAGCGCTGGCTGAGAGGTTATTGTTCACCTTTAACAATCCCTTTACCTTTAGCCTCATCTGCTTGTGTGCTTGAAACACTATTTTTCAGCTTGATACTGGTTATGTCGCCACTGGCTTCAGCAACATAAAGTTGCTCGGTAAGCTCTGCACCGGTCACATCTATGTAGTTTAGGTAGTTGGCTAGAGCCTGCTTTATGGGAGTTAGGCGCAGATGCCACTGTGCGATGTCGCCGCTGGACTGAATATTGAAATACTGTTGCAGTTGCTTTAAATCACCGCGCACTACGGCGATAAAAATATTGGCAACGAGGTTGGCATTGGTGTTTGAACCCAGAGTGCCGGTATTACGGCCAGGCTTATTGCCGATTTGTAGTGTGCTATTAATGGGGCTCAGTGTGTGCCAGTTGAGGCCTTGGTGTTGACTATAAGAGTAGTTGCCGGAGGCTTTTAACGGCAGTGGTAAACCTTGTAACTGTTTTTGTTGCTGAAACTGACCCTGTAGGTTGTGAGTCTGTTCGGCACGGTTTGCCAGTACCGCTAATAGCGCCTCAGTGGCCGTGCTGTCATGCCAATTGGGCGGCGTGATGGGTTCCTGCGCTATCGCGTCAATAGGGTTAAGCAGCAGGATTAACGTAACTGTGGTTAAAAAAATACTGACTATCATCGTGCTATTTTGAGCTTTTCTAATAGTACCGCTGGCGATACTAAACACAGCTCAGATTTAGCCATGTTAACCGCTACCTGAGAGGTGTGGCCTTTGGCGATGCGTTGCCCAGACAGTGTATCGAAAATGCGGTAATCAATGCGTAAACGATGTTCCCACTCAGTAACTTGGGCATTAACGGTCAAGCGCTGACCGAATCTTGCGGAGTTTATATAACGTACACGCAGATCGATCACGGGCCAAGCAAACCCCGAAGCTTTCATTTGGGGGTAGTTGTAATCAATCTGGTCGAAAAGTTTGCAGCGCGCCAGTTCAAAATACTTGCTGTAGTGGCCGTGCCACACTATCTCCATAACGTCGACGTCATGGAATGGCACCTCGATTTCAATTGCAGCACATGGCAGCTCGATATCATTCATATTAGCGACCATATACAGGCAGTTGTTGTTTTTGTATCGCGGCAATTAGCTGACGCAATTCGCTTTCTAGCGCGCGATCTTCTTTTAGTGCTGGGCTTATTTCGCGCAGGCTCTGATAGGTTTCGAGCAGGCCGCCACTAAGTGGGTCGGCGCCGCTGAGTGCTAAACGCAGTTCGACGCCTTGGCAGGCGGCCATTAATACGGCAGCGGTGACTTGCTCGGTTAGCTGTAAAATGCGCAGGCAGTCGCGAGCGGCGATGGTGCCCATACTGACCTTATCCTGATTGTGGCATTCGGTTGAGCGCGAAAAGACACTAGCAGGCATAGTGTGTTTTAGGGCTTCAGCGGTCCAAGCAGAGGCACCGATTTGCACAGCTTTAAAACCGTGATTTATGGCAGCGCGAGCGCCCTTGGCACCAGATAAGTTAGCCGGGAGGCCGTGGTTAAACTTGGTGTCGACCAATTGCGCCAGCTGACGATCGAGAAGGTCGGCGATATTGGCGACAGCGGTTTTCATACTGTCCATCACCGCCGCTATATGGCCACCATAGAAGTGCCCTCCGTGCAAAACATGTTCGCCATCAGCGTCGATTATTGGGTTGTCGTTGGCGCTGTTGAGCTCGTTCTCAATCATCATGCGCCACCAGTCGAGGCTGTCTTCGATAACGCCGATAATATGTGGAGCACAGCGCAGTGAATAGCGGTCTTGCAATCGATTAGCGTTGCGCGGGGGCTCGCCGGCATGCAAATCTTCGCGCAAACGGGCTGCTACTCGCTGTTGGCCTGGGTGCGGTTTTACGTCGAACAATATCTTGTCAAAGTGGTGGGCATTACCGTTGCTGGCGATCACGTTTAAAGCGGTGATGCGGGTGGCGAGTTTCGAAAGGTAAGCCGTGCGTTCGTACGCGAGGCAAGCGAGAGCGGTCATAACGGCGGTGCCGTTCATTAGCGCCAGCCCTTCTTTCGGTCGCAGGCGGTGCGGGGTAATGTTTAATTCGCTAAAGACCTCGCAGGTTTTGCGCCGTTCGCCGTTATACCAAACGTCGCGTTCACCACATAGTACTGCAGCAACATAGCTTAGCGGGGTTAAATCGCCGCTGGCGCCTACTGATCCCTCTTCGGGAATTACTGGAATGATGTCTTTTTGTAGCAATAATGTCAGCTGCTCTAACAGTTCAACGCTGACCCCAGAATAGCCTTTAGACAACGAGGCCAAGCGGCTAGCGAGCACTGCTCGTCCCGCTTTTGCATCGAGTACATTGCCGAGCCCGCAGCCGTGAAAGGTGTACAGATGCTCGGGCAGTTGGTCGACTAGATCGGGAGGCACCGCTACCGTGCAAGAGTCGCCGTAGCCGGTGGTGACCCCGTAAATAACGCCATCATCGCGCAGCAGTTGATCGAGAAACTCTGAACCTCGTGCAATATTTTGGCGATAGCTGCTGCTGTTGTCTAGCTCAACACGGGATTCTTTGTGAGCAATAGCAGCCACATCTTCAAGGCTAATACGCTGCTGATTAAAAATAATGCGGTTACTTTTCATTGCTGGACCAAAACGTGAAAAAGTTGAACCACTGCAGTGGTGCTTGCAAGCAGTATTTTTGCAACAGTTGAGCGAAATCTTTAGTTAACTGAGTAATCAATTCATCGCGCTCGCGCCTAGAGGCCTTAACGGCTTCGCTTAGACTGTCAAAGTGAATGTGATAACGGCCTTTAAGCCTAATACACTGCAGGCTAATAAGCGGTGCTTTTAAAATTGCGGCGATTAAAAAGGGGCCGCGTGGAAAAGCAGCGCTGGCACCTAAAAAGTCCACATGGGTGCTGGCAATTGGATTGTCGATAGCGATACGGTCTGCAGCGATGGCGATAAAACCGCCCTGGCCAATACGCTCAGATAACTCCATCGCGGTGGCAGCATTGAGTTCGGTGACTTGCAGTAACTTAATGTTGGCGCTGTTACTGTCGTCGTATTGCTGAAGCAGCTGATTGAATTTCTGTGCATGCTTGGTATGAATCAATATGGTCAGTTTCATATCGCGGTGTTTACTGTTAAGCGCGCGGCAAATTTCAAAATTACCGAGGTGAGAAATCAGCAATACCGCACCGCGTTTTTGTTCTAGCATGGTGTTCATTAAAGCACCATTATGCACCGTTACGTCGTTAATGCTGATGTCGCCCATCCACACCGCGAGTTTATCGAGCAGTAGATCGCCGAAACACCATAGGTGCTTAAAACTGAGTAGGCGCGAGCATCCAAGATCTTGATGTATATCGGGGGAAAATTTTTTAAGCCTGCTTAGGTAGTCATTTGATGAGCGCCGCGCATTTTTATTAGCGAAAAAATAATAGACAATCACGGGCAATAATAGGGGCTTAAATAACCACTTACCGCCCAATTTATAGGCGATTAACATCCAGCGCATACCGGTATAGGTGCCAGATTCTTTGATGTCAGCCCAGTGCGATGTTTGCGCTTTGGTGGATGAATTAGGCGTGGTGCTCACAGGATTCCTTTCGCTTAGCGACCGCGACAGCAGCACTTACACTGTTGCAGCTTTGTTAGTAATAATGCCGGTAGGCGGCGCAGCATACCGAAAAATAGGCGGGTGTGCATCATTGTAATTAGCCAGTTGTCGAGTCTCGGTTGGAAGTGGGAGATGCCGTCGAGGGGATAGCTTACCGCAGTGCTTATTTGTTCTAGTGGCCAGTTGCGCCAATGCCAGCGGACCATAAACTCGGGGTCGAAGTCCATTCGGTTACCACTGGGTTCGTGTTTAATAAGCTCGATACTTTGGGCCAGTGGATACACTCGAAAACCGCACATAGAGTCTTTAATATCGAGTGACAGCGTGTTTATCCATACCCATATATGGGTTAAATAACGGCCATATAAACGAAGTTTGGGTACGCTATCGTCATAGACAGGCATACCCGCTATGAGTGTTTGCGGTTGATTTTTTGCCCGCTGGAGAAAGTCTGGGATGTCGTCGGCGTTATGTTGTCCGTCGGCATCAATCTGTAAAGCGTGGCTAAAGCCCTGTTGTTGCGCCAAAATTAATCCATCTTTGACTGCGGCCCCTTTGCCTTCATTGCGGCTGCGCTTAAATAGGTGAATGCGATCATCAGCGCGCGCCAACTCCTCCTGAACCTGCAAGCAGATAGGAGCGCTGCCATCGTCGATTAGAATGACATCAAGATTGTGGGCCCGTAGCTGCGCGACTGTCTCTGGCAGCACTTGATGGTGATTAAACACGGGGATAATAACGCAGGGGTTGAAATCGTTACGCATGCTGTAGATCCGGTGCGGCCTGATTTTGAAAGGCGATACGACCACTGGAAATTTTCTGTTCGCCTATTTGATAAGCAAAAGTCAGTTTTGATTTTTCTGGGTTCCAGCTGAGGGTCAAAACTATGATTTTTCCTGGGGTGATAACATGTTGGAATTTAATGACTTCTAGCTGCTGAAAGGCGCCGAGGTGGCCAAAGTGTTTTTGCCCATAAAGTTTCGCCCAGTGGGTTTGTACCACCCCAGGCAGTATTGGCCGGCCGGGGAAATGGCCGTCAAACCAACTGAGATTGTGGGAGATAAATAAATTTAGCTCCACATAATATTCATCAATCTGGCTGTGAGTGACCTCGGGCTCGTGTGGCTTTTGCTCTGGGCTAAAGAGGCTGGCGATTTCGGCGTGTGTGGTTTTGCCTTGGCTATTGCAAGGGATACTGTCCCAATAGCGCCAATAGCGAGGTATAGCAATGTGATCAACATAGCCTTGTAAGTGTTTTAAAAGCACTTGGTTAATAGTGTGTTTACCATCATTTATTAGCTGGTTGTTACCAGCGCTAGTCAATACCACCAGTGCCGCGCTGCGATGATTGCGATCATCTAGGGTGATAACGCGTACTTTATTAACCCAGGGGTGATCGCTGAGACACTCTTCGATGGTGGTCAGCGAGAATCGTTTGCCGCCAATTTTTCGAATGCGGTCGACGCGTTTACCGAGCAAGAATCCTTCGTTAGTGAGTTCAAGGCAGCGGTCAGCACTGACTATCCAATCGTTATTGGGAAGGTGTGGGCTGTTGATGCAGAGAATTAACTCATCGTTGTGTACTTGGGTTTTCACGTTAACACGTGGCAGTGTTTGCCAATAGCGACTGCGCAATTGTTGACGCCAGGCAATACCGCCGGTTTCAGAGCTACCATAAACCTCGGTAGGGGCAACTCCAAAGAGCGCTTCGGCTGCAAGTGCTGAGCTTTGGCTAAGTGGGGCGCCGGAGGAAAAAACTGCTTGGCAAGACTGTCGGAATACGGCGAGGTCGACCGGCAATCTTGATAGATGCGCGGGACTCATAATAAAAGCTATGCTTAAGCACTGTCGGCTATCGATCAGTAGTGCTTCAGTGAAGTCGCGGCTGCGATCGACAAAAACACGGCCGCAACTAAGTGGCCACAACACGCGAAATAGCAAACCGTAAATATGCTGGTGGCTGACTGTACCGCTGATTGTGACGCCGGCCAGTGTTTCGCCCCACAGTTGTTCTAATGCTGCAATTTCGCTGTCGAGCTGAGCAAAGCTCTTGCTGATGGGTAGTGGCTGACCGCTGGAACCCGATGTAAAAATTACTAGAGCTTCGCTGCCTGATGAGCACTGCTTGGTACAAGAGAGTTCTCGGTAGTCGCTAGTAGCTGGGGTGAGAATGCTTTCATCGCAAGGAAACTCACCGGCGAAATAATCACAATGCTGGCGCAATTGCTGCAAAGTGTTGGCGTCGTTACTCCCTGGGATTATGGCGCTTATACCGAGTCGCCACAGGGCGCTAAGAGCGCAAGCGAACTCAAAAGCACTGGCATGATAGAGTGCGACATACTTAGTGTGTTTGGGCAGGTTTTGCTGTAAATGTTGCTGCCAGCTATTTTGGCGGCGGTGGAAATCGGCCCAAGTATAGCGCCGCATACCTTGGCTACTAGGCTCGCAGCAAAGCACATCGAGTGTTGAGAAATAGTTTTTTTCACCGCTGAATTCAAGCAGCGAGAGAGGGGTTGTCATAGGGCGCTTCTTAAGGCTGATTTTTTTTGATCGAACGCTGGCGAAATATGTATTCGCCCGCAAACAACATTCCCATGGCGATATAGGCTATGAGGCCATTATAGAGCGCCCATGTCATATCGTCGGCAAACACTGTGCCCCCGGCAATGCTGCCGTTGATAATAAAAAATAGACACCATACTTGAGTGACTTTGCGGCAGTAGATAATGCCTGCTGGGGGAAGGTCTGGATCTTGTATGCGGGCCAGTCGTTCAATAACTGTCGGGCCTCGCCACAAACTCATACTAAAAACGGTCAGCATGCACACACTGATAAATACTGGGTAACATTTTAGCCCTAAAGCGCTGTCGCCAAGCCAGCTGAAAGCGGCCGCTGTTAATGCCGCTAACCACATTAATAGGCTGGTATGGTCGCGAATTAGTAGGGTACGCAAAGTGGTGGCCAGCACTACCACCACCGCAATAGCTCGGGGGCTATGACTTTGCAATCCAAAGTACACTAGTGCGGGGTAGGCTAGGAGTAGAACTCCGAGCGCTATGTTTATGGGTATGGATACAGGCACAGTTAAGTATTATTGATTCAGTAGTTTCATGACCGAAGTGACTAAGTCGTCAACAGTACGGGCCGTTTTGAAGTCATCTGGCGCCATTTTTTCGCCGGTGTATTTTTTTAGTTCGATGATCAGATCGACTGCATCGATGCTGTCAATATCCAGCTCTTCATAGAGCTCAGATTCAAGAGTGATATCACTTGGGTCCAATTCGAATAACTCGGCCAAGGTAGTTTGTATATGAGTAAAAACTGCGCTTTTATCAGCCATAGTATTAGGCCCCATTAGAACGTTTTGCCGACACGAGTGCAGCCAAAGCTTGAATGCTAGCAAAGTGTTTCTGGGTGTCTTCAGATTCAGCACTCAGTTTTATGCCATAAGTTTTTTGCAGGGCAACACCCAGTTCTAAAGCATCGATTGAATCTAGCCCCAGTCCATCGGCAAATAATGGTTCGCTGCTGTCAATATCAGCGGGGCTGATATCTTCAAGGTCTAAGGTATCGATAATCAGTTGCTTCAGTTCAAGATTCAGTTGTTCGTTGCTCATGAAGAGTCTTTCCTGGGGTTAACCGATTGGTGGGTATTATAAAAACCTTCTAAATCACGAGTCAGCTGCCGTGAAGCCACTGTGGCCGATTTCTCGCAATACCGAGCGACGGCAATATCGGGGTATACACATAGCGACATAACGACCTTTTTAGGCGGGATATAGTACCACTTATGCTGCTTACTGAGGGTGGGCGGATCGCAATGGATAGTCACAGGGGTAATGTCAACTTGGGTGCGAACCGCGATATTGGCCGCGCCGCGCTGAAATGAGTATTCAACGGGTGTGTTGTGTGTACGCGATTGGGTGCGAGTGCCTTCGGGAAATATGATCAGTGCACAGCCATATTTGAGGGTTTCTTCGGCACCGTTAATCAGGTTTTCGCCGCTGTCATTAGCAATAAAACCGGTTATAAAAAAGCAACCGCGCATTGCCGGGTTTTGGCGCAGGGCGCCTTTTACCACACAGTCGGCATGGGGCATAAAAGCGACTAAAAAAATCACATCGATAAGTGTCGGATGGTTGGCTATGACCAAAATTCCGGGTCGTTGCAGTCGTTCAAGGTTCTCAACCTGCCATGTCAGAACACCTAAAAATCGCATTAGGTAAATATAAAATTTAAAACAGTAGTGAACCAATCGCTTCGCACGCCGCTGTTTTTGGCCGAGCGTACCAGGCCAGAGGTAGAAAAATGGCAGCGCCAGCCAAGGCACTGTGGTTCCTACTAAGCCAAAAGTGGCATAACAAATAGCTGTGGCAATAAAGCGCCAAGAGCGATTAAGGCGGTTCAACATACACGGCTTAACTGCCAGTGAGCACGCCCCTGGGAGAGCTGAATAGATTTTTTTTGCCCCAATAACAGGCGAATAAATTGCAGTGGTTGTAATTCCTCGTCAGTTTGACACTCAGCTGATTGCAATTCGATCTTGCAGCCTTTTTGTGCGTTTGACACTGAGAAAGCCAAAGCTAAAGGGTGTTGTGGCTGCTGACAGAAGCGTTGATAACGATCGGGAAGCGGGTTGTCGACAACTACACAGTGTACTTTTGAGCAATTTTCTTGGCTGAGTAAACCGGCTGCTTCAAATAAGACCGCCATGACTTCAGAACCACTAGCGGCAATGGCGCTAATGTTGGCGGTAATTTTTTTGTTGATGGAGAGAATGCCACTTATGGCATTGTGAACCGACAGGCTAAAAGCGGTAGGGGATATCAGCTCACACTCGGCAATATCTTCAAGTATTAACTGAGTGCGCTGAGCCTCGCCGTGGCGCGAGGCAAATACTATGGGTGTATTCGCGCGCTCAGCCTCATTGTCTGAATCGATTAATGGCAGTAATACACTGGCACAGGCACGCCCCATAGGGCTTAAACGGCGGCGCAACATAGGCGGTATGCTGGATAAGTCTATGCGGCTTTCGCCACTATCTACAATCATGCCCTCGCTCCAACGGTGCCACTGTTCAGTGCTGGCGACCATTGGCATCCAGCCGTACCAGTTTTCGATCGTTAATTGCACTGAGTTCCTCCTTGTTATTTTGTCCGTATTTTACTGATTAAACGCCTTTGTTAATAGTCATCAGCGCGTAATCCCGGTATTTGTTAAACTAGGGTTTTACCCTTGAGTGTGGTCTTGTAGTGGCTAGTAATATTAAAATTGTGATGTTTTCTGATGTGTTGTCGCCATCGCGAGCGCTGCTGAAACAGTGGTGCGATGAGCTGGAACCAGCAGATATTGAGCGCGCGCAGGGAATGAAGAGTGAGCAGCGTTTACGTCAGTTTGTGCTGGGGCGTAAATTGTTGCAGCAGGCATTGGCTGAGTTCTATAACTTGCCACTGTCGCTGCAGTTGCGCGCAGGCGGCAAACCTGAAGCGCTCGGCGCGGCGGTGAGTTTGTCGCACAGTGGCGGCCGTGTTGCCGTGGCTCTGGCTGAGGAAGGCAATCCGCTCGGCATTGATATTGAAGTCTACAAAAATCGAAACTTTATGCGTCTGGCGCGACATTATTTTGCCCCTGATGAGGTGGCGGCGCTGGAATTGTTGCCAGAGTTAGAGCAGCGCCACTGTTTCTTTAAGTTTTGGGTGTTAAAGGAATCTCTGGCGAAGTTTACTGGCTCTGGGTTGAACTCTAAGCTTTTGCGAGGTGCTTTTGTGGTTCGCGGGAATCCAGCAGGGCCGGTAAGTTTTTACAGTCGCGGGGGTGAGTGGGCACTGGCTTTGACGGCGCATTGTGAAGCCCAGATTAATTGTTACAAGGCTGTGTTGGAGGCCGGTGTGATAACCCTGCGGCCTCAGGCACGTCAATTTCAACGCTGGTTACCGCCACTATTATAGATTCATTGGATTTCTTATTGTTATGCTCTGGCTTTTCCTTCGGTAATCCCAGTCGTTATAGCTACGGTCGCAATAGGTTATACATACATAGCTATTTCAACTGGAGTTTGTTCCTGTTAATACCACTTTTGAAATGCTACAGGCCTTTGATTTGTTATATTTCTGGCAGGTACTTTGAGTCGCGCATTAGGGCTACTGTTAATAATAGGTTAAGTTGAACTTGCTGAGGGGCAGTGTTTTTTTCTGCCGGTGATAACCACGCTGCCGTCTTTATAACCGGCTTGAAATTGGCGCTTGTAGATTTTACACTCAGATACAGTATCTAACGCTAAGTGTAAACTTTACCAGTTTTGCTAAACAGAAAAAGGTAATGGCGGTTTTTATTGTGGTAGATGCCTATTTACTGTTAGTTTTGTAAATTGATCGGTATAGCGGCGTATGTTGGGCTATTTCAGTATCAATGTAATAGCTAGTATTAGGAAATATAAATGACATACAAAGTTACCTGTATGGATAGACGACAGTGCATTAGGGGCAATAAGCGGGTTTGTAGAAGGCGTGGACCTCGACTAGGGTTATATAGTATTTCTATTATGTCATCGTTTACAGGGAGTTCGTTTGCCGTTGTTTGCTAAATTTATTCAGTCCTCTGTATTTCTTAGTTTTATCGTGGCGTCCAGTGCTATGGCATTTAGCCAAGAGCTACTTAACGGTGTTGAATCTCGCTATGGCAGTGCGGCCCGCACCAGAGTTGTGGCATGGCAGCAGTTGATGGTTGATATTGTAGATTCCAGCAATGACGACTTGACCAAGATAAAGCGCGCCAATGATTTTTTTAATAGAGTTAAATGGATTAGTGATCAAGAACACTGGGGCATAGAGGACTACTGGGCGACGCCGATCGAAACACTAGCAACTAATGCTGGGGACTGTGAAGACTTCTCAGTAGGTAAGTATTTTACTTTGCAAAACACCCATTTTGATATCGACAAAATACGCATCACCTATGTAAAAGCGCTTGACTTAAATCAGGCGCATATGGTGCTGGCTTATTATGCTACTCCTGATGCTGAACCTTTGATTCTCGATAATATTAATAAAACTATTTTACCGGCATCTGAGCGCAAAGATTTACTGCCTATTTACAGTTTTAATGGTGAAAGTTTATGGCTGGCGAGGACTGGCGCTCGAAAAATTCCAATCAACGTGAAACAAACTTTGCCGCAGTGGAGTCAGCTTAATGAGCGGATCATGAGAGAGTTGTCCAAAAACTAGCATTTTTTTGTCAGCGCTATTTTTTGAATGCTGTCGCGTAATCTGGTTATTTCTATAGGCCCAATATTAGAGTTTGGTTGAGTATTACTGGTTGTGACTTGATATTAGTTGGTGGCAATTTTAGGAACGGTGTTGCGCGCTTCTATTGATACTCGTATCTAATATTTTGTATTTGGTTTACAGAGTTGCCTGTCTTTTTGTTGAGCTCCCGCGTGTTGCTAGATTGTCTCTAACTATTGCGTTTAGTGGCTATGGCGCTGATTTAATCTTTTACTGGTATGTAAAACTTACTTCGTTCGCGATTTTTTTAATGAGTGGCGAAGTTGGCGGATGCCATCACGAGTGTAGCTCCGAGCATAATGGTGGTCATATATTGAGTTTGAGAATGTTGCTCACTTATGCATAAAGTTATATGAGGATCAATGTCAGTATTTCATTGGCTCAGTATAGGCAGTTATCGAAATATTGCGGTTTGGCTTAATAATCCCCACAAAAAAGGCCGCCATCTTAATAAGATGGCGGCCTTTTCAAACTGAAGTGCAGGCTGTGTTGTTTAGCGCTCCTCAGTTGGAGTGTAGTCACGCTGAGTGTAGCCAGTGTAAAGCTGACGCGGGCGACCAATCTTAAACGGGGCGCTGAGCATTTCGTTCCAGTGAGCATACCAGCCGATAGCTCTGCCTGTAGCAAACATTACAGTGAATAGCTCGGTTGGGATACCCATTGCTTTCATGATGATACCTGAGTAAAAATCGACGTTAGGGTAGAGCTTTTTCTGAATAAAGTACTCGTCTTCCAGGGCAATGGCTTCGAGGCGCTTGGCGATAGCTAAGAGCGGGTCATTTTCGAGACCGAGCTCTTTCAGTACTTCGTCGCAGGACTCAGCCATAACTTTAGCGCGCGGATCGAAGTTCTTGTAAACACGGTGTCCAAAGCCCATTAGGCGGAAAGGGTCGGCCTTATCCTTGGCTTTAGCAACATAAGCGTCGATATTGTCGACACTGCCGATCTCTTCCAGCATTTGCAATACGGCTTCATTGGCGCCGCCGTGTGAAGGCCCCCAAAGGGTAGCGATGCCCGCAGAAATAGCGACGAACGGGTTGGTGCCAGATGAACCTGCAAGGCGCACAGTTGAAGTTGAAGCATTTTGCTCATGATCGGCATGCAGAATAAACAGGCGATCGATCGCTTTAGATAGGGTTGGAGTTACCTTCTCTGGGCCAAACATCATGTTCAGGAAGTTCTCGGAATAGCTCAGAGATGCATCAGGAGCGATCAGCTCCTGACCCTGCAAGTGACGGTAAGTGTAAGATGCCAGAGTTGGCATTTTACCGAGCAGCTTGTAAGCCATATCTAAGCGGTGATCAGCGTTAGTAATATCTAAATCATCATTATAAATAGAAGACAGTGCGGCCGTGCTTGAGCACAGAACCGACATTGGGTGCGCGGAAGTCTTAAAGCTTTTGATTATGTTGACGATAGATTCGTCTAGGTCGATCTCGGCGGTGACGTTCTTAACGAAGGTCTCTTTCTGCGCCGCTGATGGTAACTCACCATTCAGTAGTAAGTAGCTTGTTTCTAAATGTGAAGACTGGCTGGCGAGTTGGCCAATGGGGTAGCCGCGATGGAGCAGTACACCCTTACCGCCGTCAATAAAAGTGATTTTTGATTCGCAGGCGCCGGTAGACATGAAGCCGGGATCGTAAGTGAAGTAGCCTTTGCTAGTAATGCTGGTCACGTCGATAACGTCTGGTCCAACAGTAGGCGAATAAATAGGCAGATCAATGGCGTCTGCCATGCCGTCGATGGTCAGCTGGGCTTTTTTATCAGTCATTTAGTGACTCCTTTGTCTTGCGCTGTAATTCTACATATTCGTGGGTGCCGTTACTCAAATTTTGCCAGAGTCGGTCCCACACTAAAATGGGGGGATTACTATAAAGCTAAAGCCATTATTGTCAAACGAATAGTGTGAACGATTGTTATTCGTTAGGGTGATATTCATTCGTCTTGGTTGTTTTCTGATCTTTGGTGCTCTAGGCCTCAAGTTTGTTGGTTGTGAGGTGGTTTCGGTGTTTGTAATTTATTGGGTGCGTCTTTATAATTGAAGCGTTTTGTAGAGGGGTAGTTAGTGCATTTATTTGCATTGGCTGTACTTCTGGAAATGTGCGGAGCTCTGAGGGGGAGTTTTGTGGTCTTAGTCCTGTTTGCAAGTCAGGGTAACCAAGGTGTGATAATACTGTGAATAATAAAAGACCTGTTAATTTAGATATAGCAACAATAGATCTGCCAATTACTGCCTTAGTTTCAATTCTTCATCGTGTCTCGGGTGTAGTGCTGTTTGGTGCTATGGCTGTACTTTTATGGATGCTTGATGCCAGCTTGACGTCTGAGCAGAGTTTTATAGATTTAAAGGAGTGTTTGCAGAGTCCGCTGGCTAAAGCTGTCTTATGGCTGATACTGGCCGGATTGGCGTATCACACGGTGGCGGGTATTCGTCATCTGATTATGGATATGGGTGTTGGCGAAACACTTGAGAGTGGACGTTTGGGTGCCAAGTTGGTGTTTGGGTTTTCCTTTGTATTAATTGCTTTGGCGGGGGTATGGGTATGGTAACTGCAGTAACTAGTTTTGGTCGCAGTGGTCTTTACGATTGGTTGATACAGCGAGTTAGCGCTCTGATTATGAGCGCTTACGTAATTTTTCTTACCGGCTTTATATTGTCTACTCCAGAAATGACTTACCAGCTGTGGAGTGATCTCTTCAGCGGTACGGCAATGCGAGTCTTTAGTTTCTTGACTCTGGTTTCTCTTGCTGCACACGCCTGGATTGGCATGTGGTCTGTCCTGACCGATTACATTACCGGTCGTTTAATGGGGCCCAAGGCTATGCCCATACGCCTTTTTTTACAGGTATCGATGGGCTTGGTTGCGGTGATTTATGTGATCTGGGGTGTTGCAATTCTGTGGGGTGTTAATTAATGGCAAATTTAAGAGCAATTTCTTTCGATGCGATAGTTATCGGTGGTGGTGGTGCGGGTATGCGTGCAGCTCTGCAGATGGCTCAGTCCGGTTATAAAACTGCGGTCATTACCAAAGTCTTTCCAACTCGTTCGCACACTGTGTCCGCTCAGGGCGGTATTACCTGTGCCATTGCAAGTGATGACCCTAACGATGATTGGCGCTGGCACATGTACGACACCGTTAAGGGCTCCGATTACATTGGCGACCAAGACGCTATCGAATACATGTGTTCTGTAGGCCCAGAAGCTGTTTATGAACTTGAGCACATGGGTATGCCCTTTTCACGCACCGAAGAGGGTCGAATTTATCAGCGTCCTTTTGGTGGTCAGTCTAAAGATTTTGGTAAGGGCGGCCAGGCCGCACGTACTTGCGCTGCTGCCGACCGTACTGGTCATGCTCTGTTACACACTCTTTATCAGGGTAATATAAAAGCCAATACGGTTTTTATGAACGAGTGGTTCGCAGTCGATTTGGTTAAAAATGACGAGGGTGCCGTAGTGGGTGTTATCGCCATTAATATTGAGGACGGTGAGACCGTTTTCATTAAGTCTAAAGCTACTGTGTTAGCAACAGGTGGTGCGGGTCGTATATACGCCTCTACCACTAATGCTCACATCAATACCGGTGATGGTATAGGCATGGCGCTGCGCGCGGGTATGCCAGTGCAAGATATTGAAATGTGGCAGTTTCACCCAACCGGCATAGCCGGCGCGGGCGTGTTAGTCACTGAAGGGTGTCGCGGTGAGGGCGGCTACTTGGTCAATAAAGATGGCGAGCGTTTCATGGAACGCTATGCCCCCAATGCTAAAGACCTTGCTGGTCGCGACGTTGTCGCTCGTTCAATGGTTCTGGAAATTCTCGAAGGCCGCGGTGCTGGTGAGAATGGGGATCATGTTTTCCTCAAACTTGATCACCTTGGCGAAGAGGCGCTCAATGCAAAATTGCCGGGTATTCTCGAACTGTCCCGCACCTTTGCTCACGTCGACCCAGTTACCGACTTAGTTCCTGTAGTACCGACTTGTCATTATATGATGGGTGGTGTGCCGACCAATGTGAATGGTCAGGTATTAACTCAAGACGAACATGGCAATGACCAAGTTGTAGAAGGTTTCTTTGCCTGTGGTGAAGTGGCCTGCGTTTCGGTACACGGTGCTAACCGCCTCGGCGGTAATTCGCTGCTCGATCTAGTGGTCTTTGGTCGTGCGGCCGGGCTTCATATTGAGAAAATGTTGCGCGACGGCATTACTCTAAGTGAGGCTAGTGACGCTGATATTGAAAAGGCCATGGCGCGCTTGAATAAGGTTAATGGTTCTACTAGCGGCGAGAATGCGGCTGTGTTGCGAACTGAACTGCAGAGTATTATGCAGAACTATTTTGGTGTCTTTCGTAAGGGCGAGTACATGCAGGAAGGCATTAAGAAATTAGCCGATCTGCGTGTTCGCATCGATAATGTTTACTTAGATGACAAGTCTGACGCCTTCAATACCGCGCGTATTGAGGCGCTGGAATTGCAGAACTTGTTGGAAGTGGCTGAGGCCACAGCTATTGCTGCTGAAGTGCGTAAAGAATCTCGCGGCGCTCACGCCCGAGACGATTTTCAAGAGCGCGACGACGACAATTGGTTGTGCCACTCAATGTACTTTCCCACGGACAAACGTGTTGGCAAGCGTGAGGTTAACTTTAAGCCTAAGACCGTGCCTACATTTGAACCAATGATTCGCAGTTATTAATGGAGTGAATGGATATGTTGACAGTTGAAGTTTACCGCTATAACCCAGATGCCGATAAAGAGCCGTACATGAAGTCGTACCAGCTCGACACTCAAGGTAAAGACTTGATGGTGTTGGATGTCTTGGAATTACTAAAATCTCAGGACTCGTCGCTGGCATTTCGTCGTTCTTGTCGCGAAGGCGTCTGCGGCTCTGACGGCATGAATATCAATGGTAAAAATGGCCTAGCGTGCGTTAAACCAGTTTCCGAATGCGTCAAGAATGGCAAACTGGTACTGCGTCCACTGCCTGGCCTGCCGGTGATCCGAGATCTGGTTATCGATATGAGCCAGTTCTACGCTCAGTACGAGAAGATTGAGCCTTACCTGCAGAACGATGAGCCAACGCCTGCAATTGAGCGTCTGCAGTCACCAGAAGAGCGCGCTAAGCTGGATGGATTATACGAATGCATCCTCTGTGCTTGCTGTTCTACTAGCTGTCCATCATTTTGGTGGAATCCAGATAAGTTCATTGGCCCGGCTGGTTTGTTGCAGGCTTATCGATTCCTTGTGGATAGTCGCGATAATGCCACTGAGAGCCGTTTGGAGTCTCTGGATGATCCGTTCAGCGTTTTCCGCTGCCATGGAATTCAGAATTGTGTTGCCGTATGCCCGAAGGGATTAAACCCGACTCGTGCCATCGGTCATATTCGCAACATGTTGCTGTCCAGCGGCACATAATATTTACCAATAGTAGTTATGAATGCAGTGGCACCAAGGGCAATACCCTTGATGCCACAAATATTTGATGATACACGGGCGTCATGGCGCTGCGGCTGCCGATAATATTGCCCTATAAAAAGGTGTGTGGAATGCAAGAAAGCATTATGGAACAACTCTGGAGTACCTCCCATATTTCTGGTGGGAACGGAACGTATGTAGAAGAGTTGTACGAAACCTATTTACACGACCCCAATGCTGTGCCGGAAGAGTGGCGCAGCTACTTCGACAAGCTCCCGCGTGTTGAAGGTGTGACGTCTCAGGATACTCCCCACTCGGAGATTCGCGCGCAATTTGCCGCCCTAGGTAAGCAGCGTGTTCGCACGGTAGCAGGGGCTGGCAGTGCCGACCTTGAACACGAGCGCAAGCAGATTAAAGTTATTAATTTAATTAATGCCTACCGTTTTCGTGGTCACCAAAAAGCTAAGTTGGATCCGTTGGCCCTTATGGAGCGGGCTCCGGTAGCCGATTTGGAATTACGCTTTCATGGTTTAACGCCCGCTGATCTGGATGTGGTTTTTCACACCGGCGGTTTGTTTATTGGTAAAGAAGAAGCCAGTCTGCGGGACATTATAGACGCACTAGAATCTACCTACAGCGCCACTGTCGGTGCTGAAATTATGCATATCAGCAATTTGGCTGAGAAAGAGTGGTTACAGCAGCGTTTAGAGAGTGTTCGCTCTAAACCTGAATGGACCTCCGAGCAGAAGCTTCACTTGCTAGAGCGTTTAAGCGCAGCCGAGGGTTTAGAACGCCATCTTGATACTAAGTATCCTGGCACCAAACGTTTCGGCCTTGAAGGGGGCGAGAGCCTTATTCCGATGCTGGACGTGATGATTCAGCGCTCCGGTAACTACGGCGCCAAAGAAATTGTTTTAGGCATGGCGCACCGTGGCCGTCTCAACACTTTAGTGAATATTTTTGGTAAGAACCCAAACGATCTGTTTGATGAGTTCGACGGTAAGCGATTGGTAGATACGTCGGGTGATGTTAAATACCACCAGGGCTTCTCTTCTAACGTGATGACTTCTGGTGGCGAGCTCCACCTAGCGATGGCGTTTAATCCATCCCACCTTGAGATTGTTGCGCCTGTAGTTGAAGGTTCGGTGCGCGCACGCCAAGACCGCCGCAATGATGCCGAGGGCAACTTAGTTGTTCCTATTAATATCCATGGCGATTCTGCATTTGCCGGTCAAGGTGTTGTTCTCGAAACTTTCCAAATGTCACAAACGCGCGCATATCACACCGGTGGTACTCTGCATATTGTGATAAATAATCAGGTTGGTTTTACCACCAATAAGCGCGAAGACTCCCGTTCGACGGAGTATTGTACCGACGTCGCTAAGATGATTGATTGCCCAATTTTGCACGTTAATGGTGACGACCCAGAAGCTGTAGCTTTCGTTACTCAGTTGGCAGTAGATTATCGCTACGAGTTTAAGAAAGATGTGGTTATCGATTTGGTTTGTTATCGTCGTCGCGGTCACAATGAAACCGATGAGCCATCGTCAACTCAGCCGTTGATGTACAAGCAAATCCGCACCCAAAAAACCACTCGCACACTCTATGCTGAAGCATTAGCAGAGCAAGGTGTTATTGCTAAAGCTGAATCCGATGCTTTGACTAACGATTACCGCGCCCGCTTGGACGCTGGCGTCGATGTGGCTTCTCGTTTGGTGAGTGAACCAGATGAATCATTGTTTGTTGATTGGACACCATATATTGGTCACGATTGGGATGATGCGGCTGATACAGGTTACGACTTACAGGAATTACAAAAAGTCGCCAATAAAATGTGCGAGATTCCCGACGGTATCGTACAACAGCGTCAAGTTGCTAAGATCTACGTTGATCGCTTGAAAATGGCCGGCGGAGCTCTACCTATAAACTGGGGTTTTGCAGAAACTTTAGCTTATGGCAGTTTGATTGAACAAGGTTATCCTATCCGTATGACCGGTCAAGATGTTGGGCGCGGCACTTTTTCTCATCGTCATGCGGTTATTCATAGCCAGAAAGATGGCGAGGATTACACTCCGCTTCAGAATATGAAGAAGGACCAGCCCAGCTTTGAGTTGTGGGATTCTTTCCTGTCAGAAGAGGCCGTACTCGCATTTGAGTACGGTTACGCGACTTGCCAACCGGGTGGACTAGTAATCTGGGAAGCTCAATTTGGTGATTTTGCCAACGGCGCTCAGGTTGTCATTGATCAGTTTATTACTAGTGGTGAGCATAAATGGGGCCGTCTTTGCGGTTTGACCATGCTGTTGCCACATGGCTACGAAGGTCAGGGCCCGGAGCATTCCTCTGCTCGTCTAGAACGCTTTTTACAGATGTGTGCAGAACATAATATACAGGTTTGTGTTCCGACCACCCCGGCGCAGGTTTTTCATATGCTGCGCCGTCAGGCTATTCGCCCGATGCGTCGCCCGCTTATTGTTATGAGCCCTAAGAGCTTGTTGCGTCACCCACTGGCGACATCAACACTTGAAGAATTGGCTAACGGTGTGTTCCAGAATGTAATCACAGATCAAATCGTAGAGCCAAGCAAGGTTAAGCGTGTGGTTCTTTGTAGCGGTAAGGTCTATTATCACCTACTTGAAGAGCGCACAAAGCGTGAACAAGAGGATGTAGCTCTCATTCGTCTAGAGCAACTGTATCCATTTCCTGAAGACGAACTGAAGGCGGCACTGGCTCCTTACCAGAATCTTAAGGATATGGTTTGGTGTCAGGAAGAGCCAATGAACCAGGGCGCTTGGTATTCTAGCCAGCATCATATGCGTAATGTTGTCCAATTTCACGATGCCAATGTGCACTTGGGTTATGTTGGTCGTGACGCGTCTGCAGCACCGGCGGCAGGATACATGTCAGCACATTTAGAGCAGCAACAAAAATTTGTAAATGAAGCTCTAACCCTGGATTAGGGCTGGGTTTTACCATCTTGATAAAGAATCAATAAGATTATAAGTAGCTCAAGTTCGACCTTGAGCCAAACTTGAGCGACAGCGAAGGAAGAGTAATGACTATCGAAATTAATGCGCCAACGTTTCCTGAATCCGTACAAGACGGTTCAATTGCCACTTGGCACAAACAGCCAGGTGAAGCTGTTTCTCGTGACGAATTGCTGGTTGATATCGAAACCGACAAAGTAGTTCTTGAAATTGTAGCACCGGCCGACGGTGCTCTAAGTGAAATCATTCAAGGCGAAGGCGAGACTATTCTCTCCAACCAGTTAATTGCAAAATTCGAAGCCGGTGCTGGCGCTGTGGCCGCACCTGCTACCGCGGTGGCTGATATACCTGCCGCGGCAGCTTCTGCCGAATCAGTTGCTAGTCCGTCAGCGCGCAAATTAGCCGCTGAAAAGGGTATTAGCTTGAGTGCCGTTGCAGGTACTGGCAAAGGTGGTCTTATCACCAAAGAAGATGTAGTTAAAGCCGTTTCTAGCCCAGCAATTCCGGCTACGCCTGCACTTTCTAGTTCAAAAATAGCCGCTAAACCTGTTGCTGTGCCTGCTGGTGAGCGCGTTGAGAAACGAGTGCCAATGACTCGTATGCGCAAACGTATTGCAGAGCGTTTGCTAGAGGCCAGTCAAACGACGGCGATGTTGACCACTTTTAACGAGGTGAACATGGCTCCAATTATGGAGCTGCGCGCCAAATACAAAGATAAATTTGAGAAGAGCCACAACGGTACTCGTCTTGGTTTTATGGGGTTTTTCGTCAAGGCTGCAGTCGAAGCACTTCGCCGCTTTCCTGGTGTGAACACATCCATTGATGGCAATGATATCGTTTATCATGGGTACCAAGATGTGGGCGTTGCTGTTTCGACCCCGACCGGTTTGGTTGTGCCTGTGTTGCGTGATGCCGAGAATATGGGCTTAGCCGATGTTGAATCGACTATTCGTGACTTTGGTCTGCGTGCTCGCGATGGCAAAATCAGCATCGAGGAGATGACTGGCGGCACTTTCACCATTACTAACGGTGGTGTATTTGGTTCTCTGCTTTCAACTCCTATTCTGAATCCGCCACAGGCAGCCATTTTGGGTATGCACAAAATCCAAGAGCGCCCAATGGCTGTGAACGGCCAAGTGGTTATTCAGCCGATTATGTACTTGGCTTTGTCTTACGATCATCGTCTGATCGACGGTAAAGAAGCGGTTCAATTCCTAGTAGCTATTAAGGATATGCTGGAAGATCCAGCTAGAATTCTGTTAGAGATTTAACAGCTGCTGAATAATTAAGCATTTAAAAATTCTATTTTAAATAGCAGCTAGTTTTGGTTATTAGTTGCGATATAAGATACTAGTCCCATTAGGATTAAAGTGATGTCTAATAAGTACGATGTAATTGTAATCGGTTCCGGCCCTGCGGGCTATGTAGCAGCTATTCGCGCTGCGCAGCTAGGTCTGAAGACTGCCTGTGTTGAAAAGTGGAAAAATAAAGACGGTAAAGGCGTTAACGGCGGTACCTGTCTTAATGTCGGCTGCATACCTTCAAAAGCACTGCTGGACAGTTCTTATAAGTATCACGAAGCTAAAGAAGCTCTCGATGTGCACGGTATTTCTACTGGTAACGTCGAGATCAACATACCCTCAATGTTGGCTCGTAAAGAGAGTATTGTTAAGCAGTTGACCGGTGGTATTGGCGGCCTGTTTATGGCCAATAAGGTGACTTCTTTGTTCGGCACTGGCAAATTGCTGGCCGGTCGCAAAGTGGAAGTGACTGATTTTGAAGGTAAGGTCGAAGTTTACGAAGCCGATAATGTTATTTTGGCTCCTGGTTCTGTGCCGGTAAACATCCCAGTTGCCCCCATTGATAACGATGTTGTTGTCGATTCAACTGGTGCGCTTGAATTCCAAGAGATTCCAAAGCGCTTGGGTGTCATTGGCGGCGGTGTTATTGGTTTAGAGCTAGGTTCTGTATGGAACCGCTTGGGTTCTGATGTTGTTGTACTTGAAGCGATGGATACTTTCTTGTCGGTTATGGACCAGCAGATCGCGAAAGAAACCAAGAAAATTATGACTAAGCAGGGCTTAGACATTCGTTTGTCTTGTCGTGTTGTTGGCTCTGAAGTTAAGGGCAAAGAAGTTGAAGTAAGCTTCACTGATAAAGACGGTGCAGAGCAAAAGCAGACGTTTGATAAATTGATTGTCTGTGTTGGTCGTCGTCCATTTACGACTAACCTGCTGGCTGAAGATTCAGGTGTTAATTTGGATGAACGCGGTTTTATCTACGTTAACGATTTGTGTTCCACCGACGCCCCAGGCGTTTGGGCGGTTGGCGACGTTGTTCGCGGCCCTATGTTGGCGCACAAAGGTTCTGAAGAGGGCGTTATGGTTGCTGAGCGTATCGCTGGCCAAAAGACTCTGATGAATTACGATATTGTTCCTAACGTTATTTACACTCACCCTGAAGTTGCCTCTGTTGGACGTACCGAAGAACAGATTAAAGCCGATGGTGAGCCGTATAACATTGGTGTATTTCCATTCGTTGCTAGCGGTCGTGCACTGGCTGCTAACGATAAAGATGGCATGGTTAAAATGATTGCGCACGCTGAGACAGATCGTATTTTGGGATGCCACATTGTGGGCCCAAGTGCTGCAGACTTGGTTCAGCAGATTGCCATTGCTATGGAATTCGGCTCTACAGCCGAGGACATTGGTCTGATCGTATTCGGTCACCCAACATTGTCTGAAGCGGTCCACGAAGCCGCACTGGCTGTGCATGGTCATGCCATTCACATCCCCAACAAGAAAAAGCGTAAGTAATTAGGCTTTTCTACGTTAATCGCCCTGCAGTGTCTCACTGCGGGGCGATTGTTTAATATGACGAGCCATTTTCGGCTCTCTTCAGTAACTCGTGTCAAAGCTCTGTCAATCAGGCTGCAACACAAGCTAACGGATATAACATCATGAACTTGCATGAGTATCAGGGTAAACTATTGTTCGCCCAATACGGTCTGCCTGTCTCAAAGGGCATTGCCTGCGAAACACCTGCCGAATGCGTAACGGCTGCTGCCACCCTAGGCGGCGATGAGTTTGTTGTAAAAGCCCAGGTACACGCTGGCGGCCGCGGTAAAGCTGGCGGCGTAAAGCTGCTTAATACCAAAGCAGATATCGAAGCCTTCGCTAAAAAGTGGTTAGGTACTAACCTAGTGACTTATCAAACAGATGCCAAGGGTCAGCCCGTAACTCGCATTCTGGTTGAAAACTGCACTGATATTAAAGAAGAATTGTACCTAGGTGCAGTTCTGGATCGCACCACTCGTCGTATCGTTTTCATGGCCTCCACCGAAGGTGGTGTTGAGATTGAGACCGTTGCTGAAGAGACTCCAGAAAAGATTCTTAAAGCTATCATCGATCCTATGACTGGCGCGCAGCCATATCAGGCTCGTGATTTGGCGTTTAAGCTGGGCCTTGTAGGCAAGCAGATCCGTCAGTTCACTACTATCTTTCTCGGCTTGGCTAAGTTATTTGCTGAAAAAGATCTGGCTTTGGTTGAGATTAACCCTCTGGTTATCACTCCTGCCGACGATCTGCATTGCTTGGACGCTAAAATCGTTCTCGATAGCAATGCGCTTTTCCGTCATCCAGATTTACGTGAAATGCACGACCCATCTCAAGAAGATGCTCGTGAAGCTCATGCTGCCAAGTGGGAACTTAACTACGTAGCGCTTGATGGCAACATCGGCTGCATGGTTAACGGCGCTGGCTTGGCCATGGGTACTATGGATATCGTGCAATTACACGGTGGCAAGCCTGCTAACTTCCTCGACGTAGGCGGCGGTGCAACTAAAGAGCGCGTTATCGAAGCGTTCAAAATTATCTTGTCAGATGACAACGTTAATGCTGTATTGATCAATATTTTCGGCGGCATTGTTCGCTGTGATCTGATCGCTGAAGGTGTTATCGGCGCTGTTGAAGAAGTAGGTGTTAAGGTGCCTGTTGTTGTTCGCCTTGAAGGTAACAACGCTGAGCTGGGTCAGAAAGTTCTGGCTGATAGCGGTCTTAACATTATCGCCGCGTCTAGCTTGACCGATGCTGCTGAGCAAGTTGTTAAAGCTGCGGAGACAAAGTAATGAGTATTTTGATCAATAAAGATACCAAAGTCATTTGTCAGGGCTTCACTGGCGCACAGGGTACTTTCCACTCTGAGCAAGCTATTGAATACGGCACAAAGATGGTTGGTGGTGTTACTCCTGGTAAAGGCGGTCAAACTCATCTAGGTTTGCCAGTGTTCAACACTGTTGCAGAAGCTGTTGCGACTACTGAAGCAACTGCTTCTGTTATCTACGTACCAGCACCCTTTTGTAAGGATTCTATCCTCGAAGCTGCAAATGGTGGCATTAAGCTGATCATCTGCATCACCGAAGGTATCCCTACCATGGATATGCTTGAGTGTAAGGTTAAGTGCGACGATTTGGGTGTCCAGTTAATCGGCCCTAACTGCCCAGGTGTTATCACACCTGGTGAATGTAAGATCGGCATCATGCCTGGTCACATTCACTTGCCAGGTAAAGTCGGCATCGTTTCTCGTTCAGGTACCCTGACCTATGAAGCGGTTAAGCAGACTACCGACTTCGGTTTCGGCCAGTCTACCTGTGTTGGTATTGGTGGTGATCCAATTCCTGGTTCTAACTTCATTGATATTCTGGAAATGTTCCAGAACGATCCACAGACCGAAGCGATTGTAATGATCGGTGAGATCGGTGGTTCTGCTGAAGAAGAAGCGGCAGCTTATATCAAAGCTAACGTGACTAAGCCTGTTGTATCTTACATTGCAGGCGTAACAGCGCCTCCTGGTAAGCGCATGGGCCATGCGGGCGCGATCATCTCTGGCGGTCAAGGTACTGCTGAAGAGAAGTTCCTTGCTCTTGAAGACGCCGGTGTTAAAACCGTGCGTTCATTGGCTGGCATTGGTCAGGCATTGAAAGAAATCACTGGCTGGTAAGCTTCGGCTTACAGTTTCGATTTCTAAAAAAAGGCTGCCTTCGGGTGGCCTTTTTTGTGTTTGCTGTAAAGGTAAATACTTTGTGGGTAATGCCTTTATCGGTTCTTAATCCTGTCGGTGCTTGAATTCCACTTAACTGGCCCCATCTTTGTTTGCAGGGTTTATTAGGTTAGTTCATTGCCCATTTCATATTCGGTTATTCAGGAACTTAGCATGACTTTAGAAGCACAAAAAGAGACTCGAGGCTTTCAGACAGAAGCTAAACAGCTGCTACATTTAATGATTCACTCGCTCTACTCGAATAAAGAGATATTCATTCGAGAGCTGGTCTCCAATGCCTCTGATGCCGCCGATAAACTGCGCTTTGCGGCGCTATCTCAGTCTAATTTGTACGAAAGTGACCCAGAGCTAAAGATTCGTATTGATTTTGACGCTACGGCCAAGACCCTGACCATTGCTGATAACGGCATTGGTATGAACCGTGATGAAGCCGTAGAGCACTTAGGCACTATCGCTAAATCTGGAACTGCGCAGTTTTTGAAAGATATGAGCGGTGATGAACAGAAGGACTCGCAGCTGATTGGTCAGTTTGGTGTCGGTTTCTATTCTTCGTTTATTGTTGCTGATCATGTTGAAGTGTTCAGTCGTCGAGCAGGTGACAACGCTTCAGAAGGTGTTCATTGGGAATGCACCGGTGAAGCTGAATTTAGCGTGGAAAATATAGATAAGGCCGATCGCGGTACTACCATTGTTCTGCACCTTAAAGATGATGCGCTTGAGTATGCCGATGGTTTCCGTCTGCGTTCTCTCATTAAAAAGTATTCCGATCACATCTCTCTGCCCGTTGAAATGCTGAAAGAAGCCGCACCGGCTATGCCAGCTGCTGAAGGAGAGGAAGAAAAAGTCAAAGAAGTCACCGCACCTGAATATGAAGCCGTAAACGCAGCTACTGCCATGTGGACTCGTCCGCGTGCCGATGTCAGCGATGAAGAATATAAAGAATTTTATAAGCATGTCTCGCATGACTTTGCCGACCCACTTAAGTGGAGCCACAATCGCGTTGAAGGTAAGCTTGATTACACCAGCCTGCTTTATCTACCGGCTAAAGCGCCCTACGATATGTACAACCGTGAAGCCTCGCGCGGCTTAAAGTTGTATGTTCAGCGCACCTTTATCATGGATGACGCTGAGCAGTTCTTGCCATTGTATTTGCGCTTTATTAAGGGTGTAGTCGACTCCAATGACCTGTCACTAAATGTGTCCCGTGAGATCTTACAAAAAGACCCAAGCATAGACGCCATGCGCTCGGCACTGACCAAACGTGTGCTCGATATGCTCGGTAAGTTGGCCAAGAATGCCGATGAGTACGGTCCTTTCTGGAAAGAGTTTGGTCAGGTACTTAAAGAAGGTCCAGCAGAGGATTTCGGCAATAAAGAGAAAATCGCTAAGTTGTTGCGTTTTAGCACTACACACAATGACAGTGAAGAGCAGTCCGAGTCTTTGACTGGTTATGTTGAACGCATGAAAGAAGGCCAAGACAAGATTTATTATGTGGCCGCCGAAAACTTTAATACCGCCAAAAATAGTCCACACTTGGAAGTCTTCCGTAAAAAAGGCTTAGAGGTTCTTTTATTGTCTGAGCGTGTCGATGAGTGGTTGATGGGACATTTGCAGGACTTCGATGGCAAGCAGTTGCAGGACGTCGGTAAAGGCGCCCTTGACTTTGGCGAACTGGACAGCGACGAAGAAAAGAAAGAGCAGGAAGAAGCCGCCAAAAGCAACGAAGATCTCGTTGCTCGCGTCAAAAAGGTTTTGGAGGATAAAGTTTCTGATGTTCGCGTAACCACGCGTCTGACTGACTCGCCAGCCTGTGTGGTGGTGGGTGATGACGATATGGGCGCTCAAATGCGCCGTATCCTTGAGCAAGCGGGTCAAGCTATGCCCGACAGTAAACCAATCTTTGAGCTCAATCCTGCGCACCCGTTAGTGGTGAAGCTAGATCAAGAGTCCGATGAAGATCGCTTTGGCGATTTAGCGGCAGTTCTGTTGGATCAGGCTAATCTGGCTGAGGGCGGTCACTTGGAAGACCCTGCTGGCTATGTACAGCGTTTGAATAAGCTGCTGCTAGAGCTTAGTCACTGATTTTAATGGCTCACAAAAAGGCGGCTGCAGTAATGCAGTCGCCTTTTTTATGGCTGTCTGGCTTATAATTGATTTACTCAAAATATATTAAGACTTATTAATGACTCAATCTTTAACTATTTCAGTACTGGGTGGCGGCAGTTTCGGTACCGCCATTGCCAATATTATCGCCACTAATGGCCATAAAACTTACCTATGGATGCGTGATCCTGCACGAGCGGCCAGTTGTCAACAGTCGCGTCAAAACACCCCGTATCTGCCGGGTTATAGATTAAGCGATAATCTTATTGCCACAGCTGATTTGGCCGAGGCAGTAGCCAATAGTGACGTCGTGTTTATTTCCGTACCCAGCTCGTCGGTTCGCGATGTTGCTGTACAAATTGCGCCGTTATTAACTACAGATGCCATGGTCGTAACCACCACTAAGGGTATTGAATTGCATGACGATGGCTTTAATTTAATGAGCCAGGTGCTTGAGCAGGAATTGCCCCAACACCGTATTGCAGTGGTTAGCGGTCCCAACTTCGCCAAAGAAATTGTTCAACAGATGCACACTGGTACTGTTGTCGCTAGTGATCATGTCGAGGTGTGTACTCAGGTACAAAACATCCTGTGTTCCGATAGTTTTCGAGTTTATACCAACCGAGACAAATACGGCGTTGAGCTCGGTGGTGCACTGAAAAATATCTATGCGATTATCTCTGGTATGGCGGTGGCGGTAGGTGCAGGTCAAAATACTCAGGCTATGTTGTTGACACGCAGCTTGGCTGAAATGGGTCGCTTTGCACAAACTATGGGGGCAGACCCTATGACTTTTCTTGGTCTGGCCGGCGTGGGCGACTTAATTCTGACATGCAGCTCCGATCTCAGTCGTAATTATCGGGTAGGTTTTGGCATTGGTCAGGGTAAAAAGCTCGAGGCTATTGTTGCCGAGCTGGGACAAGTCGCCGAAGGGGTAAATACTGTGAAGGTGGTAAAGCACAAGGCCGATCAGCTCGGTATTTATATGCCTTTGCTGTCTGGTTTACATGCAATTTTGTTTGAAGATTGCGCCATTGCTGAGGTGGTTAAAACACTAATGCTTGGGGAGCAGGCTTCTGATATTGATTATTTAGACGGCCACGCTTAAATTCGCTACTCTTAAATTTCATAAATTAAGGATAATTCAATGAATAACAATCAATTGAAATCTAATCTGCTCTGTTCCACTCACTGGATTCGTCTGGTTTTTATGGTGCTATTCACATTGATTTTACAAATCGCTAGCTCCGTTATGATATTGGTGGTGGTGGTGCAGTTTTTGTTTTCTTTAATTACCGGTAACGACAATAGTAGCCTGCGCCAATTTGGCAGCAGTTTGTCTAAATTTATCTACCAAACACTGCAGTTTTTAACTTATAACAGCGAGAGCAAGTCTTTTCCTTTTGCTGACTGGCCTGAAGCTGAGCCGCAACAAGAGAAGGCCAAGCCAGTTGCGGCGGCTATTGTCCAGGCTGATACGCCTGAGAGTGCAGCAGTTCAAACATTTGAGACTGTAGAAGCCCAAGAGGCCGAAGACAGCATCCGGCAGGAAGATGCCTAATGTCTAAAGCTCTTTTGGTTTTGCGTCATGGCCAAGCTGAAAATTATGCCGACAGCGGGTTAGATTGTGATCGCTGTTTGACTGATTTTGGCCGCTCTCAAGTTGAAAGTGCAGTGGCTTATATGCAGGTGCAAGGTCAGCAGCCAGAGTTGATTTTAATCAGTCCTTATTTACGCACACAGCAAACCGCAGCCTATGCACAAGCGGCTTTTCCTGCAGCGGCTTGTGCAACTTGGGACGCCTTGACGCCTGAATCGGACCTGCTGTTATTAACTGAGAAGTTACAGCAACTAACCCAGGAAAAAGTTTTGCTGGTCAGTCATCAGCCTTTAGTGGGCGCTCTTTTGAGTCATTTGTGTGGCCAGCCTTACGGTTGCTATTCTATGGATACCGCAAGTTTGGCCTGTTTGCAGTCTGACTTATGGGTGGCAGGTTTGGCAGAGCTTAACTGGCTGCGCCATGCCTAAGAGTTTCTAACTCTTCTGATTGCTGGTTTATCAATGCGGGCTTGTTATAATCAACACGAACATATTTAGCTGTTTATCTTATGTCTGCTCCTCAATTTAGATTTCTCACACGTTCTACCCCTCGCGGCTGCAGTGGTAAGCTCAACCCTATTCGACTTAATAGCCCTATTTTCTTAAGCGTGTTCTTTGTGCTGTGGGCTGCGGCGTTGTGGTTGATTCCCGATACCTTGTCGGTAATGGGTGATTACATCGCTTTTAGTTTGCTGGGTATTACCGGTGCTATATTTGCCAATGCCACCGGAGCGGGCGGCGGCGTAGTCTTTATTCCTATGTTTAACCAGTTAGGCTTTACTGAGGTGCAGGCCATTGCGACCAGTTTTGGTATTCAGTGTTTTGGTATGACCGCCGGGGCCTTTACTTGGATACACCACTATCGCCACGATAAGATTGAGCTGCATTTGTGGCACTCTTTTGTGCCTATTATTGCTTTAACGGGTGTTTTTGCTGTATTGGGTGTTTGGCTAGTGTATGGCTTAAATTTACCTTCGCCGGCCTCTTTGCACGAAAGTTTTAGCATTTTTTCGATCGTCTTAGGCTTAGCAATTCTGGTGTCAGTGTTTTTCTTGAGGCCGGGGCGAGAGCACTCGAACTTAGAGTGGTATGACTGTGTGGCATTAGGGTTTATTGGTGTTTTTGGCGGTGTTATCACCGCTTGGTTATCGGTTGGTGTCGGCGAGTTGCTGGCTATTTACTTAATATTGCGCCGCTTTGATGTGACCATGGCTGTTGCCTCGGCGGTTGTGGTGTCGGCGCTGGTCGTTTGGTCTGCAGCGCTAGAGCATTTTTGGCTGAATCCGAAGGCTTACTGGCAGGTACTTCTGTTTGCTGGCCCAGGTGCAGTCATCGGTGGTATTTTTGCTAAAACTCTAGTGTCTTGGTTGTCGGCGCGAAAGTTGAAAATATTTTTTGCCACTTGGGTGCTGGTTGTGGGCGTGGTGACCTCGCCTCTGGCAAGTTTGGTGTCGCATGCATAATCAGCGGCAATTTTATATCGATGGCTTTACTTTTGCCGCACAAGAATGGGGTCAAGCCGATGGTATTCCGGTCTTGGCATTACATGGCTGGCTCGACAATAGCGCCAGTTTTAACGCTGTGGCGGCCAAGCTAAAGGGTGTGCATCTACTTGCACTTGACCTGGCAGGGCATGGCCAAAGTGATCATCGCGCTGGGTCTAGTCGCTACAATATTTGGCAAGACATACCCGATGTCTTCGCTATAGCGGATGCTATGGGGTGGCAGCAGTTTGCCCTGCTTGGACATTCGCGCGGCGCAATGATTAGCTTGTTGGCGGCGGGTACATTTCCCAAACGTATTAGTCGGATAGGGCTGGTTGAGGGACTTTGGCCTGAACCTGTGAGTATTAGTGATGCTCCAAGGCAGCTGGCTAAATCGATCCGCCAGTATCAAAGTAGAAAAAGCTCAAAGTTATCTCACTACGCCAGTATTGAT
>CAWVSV010000002.1:0-55698 GCA_963933095.1 uncultured Cellvibrionales bacterium | reverse complement strand
GAAAGCGTCCTTAAAAATTAGCTACACCTAGGATCTTATGTCCCCCTAAACTGCCCTTAAAGACTATGAAATTGACAAAGTAGGTATATTAGCGTCTCAAGGCGTTGAGCTAACCAGTATTAATTGCGCCTGAATTTGATTGTATAACAGAAATGACTGTTGTTAGTTTACTGAAAAGTAATATTAGTTATCGGCCAAGTTAATAGGAAACAAATCGTTCAAAACTCATTAGAACTCTTTTGTCGCTATTAGGTATGGCGATTAGGCCCTTAGAGATAAGATAAGACCGAAAGCCACCATAAATAATTGCTTGATGATGATAGCGAGTTCGAACCACCTGATTCCATTTCGAACTCAGAAGTGAAACGACTTAGCGCCGATGGTAGTGTGGGCTTTGTTCATGTGAGAGTAGGTCATGATCAAGCTTTTAAATAATACAAAAAAGCCCCAACGCTTACGCGCTGGGGCTTTTTTGTATTTCTAACGTGTAATAAAATATTATAGAAGTTCGGAGCGCCAGTATAAGTTAATGCTGGCAGCTTTTAACATATCTTCTCGGCTTTATCTACACTTGGCCTATATCGACCTATAGTATTCTGAGAAGATATCTTGCTGGAAAGTGACTCTATAGTTCAGAAGGGTATTCAAAATTTACAAATCGCCTGCTTAAACTTTAAATTCAAAGGTATCCATAAGTCTTTATGATTCCCGTTACTTACTTCCAATATCTGGCCCCAAAGAGTTACATGTATATTAATACGTTTAGCGCAGTATATTAAGACTACTGTACGGTAATGGTATTACTCTGAAGTTATCAGTGTTGTTTAGCAACGATTTATAGTTGGTAAATTACTTAAGTTGTAAAAACCACCATAAGATGGTTTTTTAGTAAAATCAAACTAAGCATTACAGATTAGCAATCTTTCCGCTCTGTTCTTGCAGTTTAACTAACTGCCCATCGAAGTCAGTCAGTCGGTCTTTTTCTTTTTGAACTACTGCTGCAGGTGCCTTATCAACAAAGCTGGGATTACTTAGCTTGCCATTAATTTTAGCGACTTCAGCAGTCAGTTTGTCTATTTCTTTTTGTAGCCGAGTCAGTTCAGCGCTCTTGTCGATTAAGCCTGCCATAGGTACTAGAATTTCCATGTCACCAACCAGGCCGGTGGCGGACATAGGTGCTTGTTCGCCGTTAGCAAGGATAGTAATGGTTTCTATTGATGCGAGCTTTTTGAGGAATGCTTCGTTCTCGTTTAGGCGACGCTGATCGTCATTGCTGGAGTTTTGAATAAATACCGGCAATGCTTTGGCTGGGGAAATATTCATCTCGCCACGGATGTTGCGAACGCCGACAATAACATTTTTTAGCCATTCAAGATCGGTAATAGCTTGTCTATCGATCAGAGATTCGTCGGTTTCAGGGTAGGCAGCAAGCATAATCGTGTTATTGCTGTCGGTCTTATCAATTCCCGCGAGTGGGGCGATTTTCTGCCAGATCTCTTCAGTAATAAATGGCATCAGCGGGTGTGCTAAACGAAGTATTTCTTCTAACACTCGAATCAATGTACGGCGGGTGCCTTTCTTTTGTGCGGCGCTTGATTCATCACTGTAAAGCACTGGTTTGGAGAGTTCTAGGTACCAGCTGCAGTACTCGTTCCAAACAAAATCATAGAGCGCTTGTGAAGCTAGATCGAGACGGTAGGTGTCAATACCCTCCGCTACAGCCTGTTCAACTTCTTGCAGTTTGGCAACAATCCAGCGGTCAGCCAAAGACAACTCGAAGTTTTCTGAGCCATCCGCGCCGCAATCCTCCCCTTCACAGTTCATCAGAACGTAATTGGTTGCGTTCCAGATCTTGTTACAGAAATTGCGGAAACCTTCGATACGCCCAACATCAAACTTAATATCGCGGCCAGTAGTAGCGAGCGAGTAGAAGGTGTAGCGCAGTGCATCTGTGCCATAAGAGGCTAGTCCTTCTGGAAATTCTTTGCGGGTCTGTTTTTCGATCTTCTTAGCATCTTTCGGGTTCATCATCCCTTTGGTACGTTTAGCCACCAGGTCTTCCAGTTCGATGCCATCGATCAAATCGATAGGGTCGAGTACATTGCCTTTGGACTTGGACATCTTCTGACCCTGAGAATCACGCACCAGGCCGTGTACGTAAACTGTATGAAAGGGTACTTCTTTTTTAAAGTGCAATGTCAGCATTATCATTCGGGCGACCCAGAAGAAGATAATGTCGAAACCTGTCACTAATACATCGGTAGAGTGGAATGTACGTAGCTCTTCAGTATCCTCTGGCCAACCAAGAGTGCCAAAGGTCCAAAGGCCAGAGCTAAACCAAGTGTCGAGTACATCTTCGTCTTGCTTTAACGCTATTGGGGTAGGAATGTTGTGTTTTTCGCGCACTTCGGCTTCACTGCGGCCAACGTAGACATTGCCGTCGTTGTCATACCAAGCGGGAATTTGATGTCCCCACCAGAGCTGACGGGAAATACACCAATCTTGAATGTCGCGCATCCAAGAGAAGTACATGTTTTCGTACTGCTTAGGTACAAATTGAATACGTTCGTCTTCTACGGCCTTAATGGCTTCATCGGCCAAAGGCTGAGTCTTCACATACCACTGGTTGGTTAGGTATGGCTCTATTACAACGCCGGTACGATCGCCGCGAGGAACTTTTAATTTGTGGTCGTCAATTTTTTCAAGCAGGCCTAGGCCTTCAAGATCTTTAACAATTTGTTTGCGTGCTGCGAAACGTTCCATGCCGCGGTACTTTTCGGGCACAGTGTTGTTGAGATCGGCATCGTCGGTGAGTATGTTAATTAATGGTAGATTGTGGCGCTGGCCCATCTCGTAGTCATTGAAGTCGTGAGCGGGGGTGATCTTGACGCAGCCGGTACCAAAGTCCATATCGACATAGTCGTCGCCGATAATCGGAATCTCACGACCTGTCAGTGGCAATGTAATCGTCTGCCCTATTAAGTGCTTGTAGCGTTCATCATCGGGGTGCACTGCCACAGCACTATCGCCGAGCATCGTCTCTGGGCGAGTAGTGGCGACAGTTAGGTGGCCTTCACCGTTGGAGAGGGGGTAATTGAAATGCCACATAAAACCATTTTCTTCTTCAGATAATACCTCTAGATCTGAAATGGCAGTATGTAGCTTGGGATCCCAGTTCACTAAGCGTTTACCGCGGTAAATTAGGCCGTCTTCATGCAGAGAAACAAATACTTCTTGCACGGCTTTGTAAAAGCCTTCATCCATAGTGAAGCGTTCACGGCTCCAATCGGGTGAGGCGCCTAAACGACGTAATTGCTGAGTGATGGTGCCGCCTGATTCTTCTTTCCACTCCCAGACTTTCTCAATGAATTTATCTCGTCCCAAATCATGACGAGTCTTGCCCTCGGCATCGAGTAGGCGTTCAACCACCATTTGAGTGGCGATACCCGCGTGGTCAGTACCGACTTGCCAGAGAGTATTTTTACCCCTCATCCGCTGGTAGCGGACCATGGCATCCATAATGGATTCTTGAAAACCATGGCCCATATGCAAGCTGCCGGTGACGTTGGGTGGCGGTATCATCATACTGAAGGGCTCGCCTTCTCCAGAGGGCTTGAAATGGCCGCTCTCTTCCCATGTTTTGTACCATTGTGTTTCGATTGCTTGAGGCTGGTAGGTTTTATCCATGATGCGCTTTTGTATATACCGGTTTGGCCGCGAGGCGGCGGAATGAATACTGGAGTGTTTAGCTTAAATTAAGTGAAATACTTGAGCTAATAACCCATTTATATATCGCCATTGTACAGTATTGGAGTACTCCTAGCACAGGAGGGAGCGTTATAGCTACGGTTCTTCAGACGGGCCTTGTTGTAGTTGCTGTTCAATCAAGGGCTTCAGGTGTGAGCGTAACCTTACTTCAATTTCAGGCAGAAATTCTGAGACCAAGTCGTCTATTATTTTATCAATCTCACCGGTTGTGCTACTGCATAAAGGTTGGATTATATTGTTGGGTAAAACTGGCTGATCAGCGTGTAAACGGTCTCTAATATGCTTGGGTAAAAACGGGTTTTCGCCGCGGGCTTTAACGGTGTTGTTGCCCCTAATTGTTGCTGTCGAGCCAAACTCTTGAAATAGATTTTGCTGTTGATCGAGTCTTTTAGAAGCAGCAAGTTCAGCGTCGCTGGGTTGATTTTCTAGGCTGTGTTCGATCTCTTTACTTCTTATGTCAGCATCGATCTCGGGAGATATTGATGAAGCATCGAGTACTGGGATGTCATTAGTTAAAAACTGTTCAGGTTCTTTTGCGGCTGACTCTACAGTAGGGTGGCCTAAAGTTGGAATATCAAACTCATTCGAGTTTTTGAGTAACAGCTCTTTTATAGATTCGAGCTCATCGAGCATCGCGTGCTGTTCACTTGTTGGAGTGTTGACCACGTTCTTTTTCATCGATGTTCAGCGCTCTGCGTTATAATTTGTGAGAGGCGACGTGATAGCCACGCTGCTTTAAAAACGTCCAATTTTCTCGTGTACGCTTTAGTATAGCTTCTTCTTGTATAGCAATTTCACACACCCGTTCAAAACGGCTAAAGTATTCTGGCAGTTGGTTGCTGAGGTTGATCAGCAATTGGTGGTGATCGCCGCAGTCCTCGATAGAACCAATTTCCACCCTTTCATTTTGTTTGCTATTAAATAGTGCGTGTGGAATAAAACTCTCTGGGTTAAATGACCATAGTAGATTGTCTAACTCTGTCATTTCAGCTTCGTCAGTGCAGGCAACAAATATTCGGTTGCCCAGCCGGTACGTTTTGTCTATTAAACGGCAGGCAAAAATTAAGCGCGCCTGCCGTTCGGTTGCGGGCAATATGTAAAAATCAATATTGGTCATTGATCGCTCTGATTTATTGACTGTTGTTTATTAGGCTTTGTTTATCAAATATTGAACCAGTAGTGATACCGGTCGTCCAGTGGAGCCTTTTTGGCCGCCAGAAAGCCAAGCTGTACCCGCAATATCTAAATGTGCCCAATCATACTTGTCTGCAAAGCGCGCCAGAAAGCAGGCGGCTGTAATGGAGCCCGCTTCTCTGCCACCTATGTTAGCGATGTCGGCAAAATTACTTTTCAGTTGCTGTTGATACTCATCCCATAGCGGCATCCGCCAAGCTTTATCACCTGAAATTGTTCCCGCATTTAATAACTCGGCTGCGAGTGCATCGCTATTGCTGTACATGCCGGTGGCATGTTTGCCTAGAGCAATTACGCAGGCTCCGGTGAGAGTGGCAACATCAATCACGGCGGCCGGTTTAAAGCGCTCAACATAGGTGAGGGCGTCGCAAAGTACTAAGCGTCCCTCGGCATCGGTATTGAGAATCTCAATGGTCTTGCCCGACATTGATGTAACCACATCGCCCGGTTTGGTGGCGTTTCCGTTGGGCATGTTTTCACTGGCGGCGACAATAGCAACCACGTTTAGGGGTAGAGCCAGTTCAATCAAGGTTTGCATGGTGCCAAGTACGCTGGCAGCACCGCACATGTCAAATTTCATCTCATCCATGCCCCCGCCAGGCTTGAGACTGATGCCACCGGTATCAAAAGTAATACCTTTACCGACTAGTACAATTGGCTGCTGTGATTTTGCGGCGCCTTTATATTCTAGTTGAATCAATTTGGCGGGTTCATCGCTACCAGCAGATACGGATAACAGTGAGCCCATGCCCAGTGTTTTCATATCTTTCTCTTCGAGAATTTTACAGCTGAGCTGTTTGTTGCCTCGCGCCAAACGCTTGGCTTCTTTAGCTAAATAAGTCGGGGTACAGACGTTGCCGGGAAAGTTACCTAGGTCCCTGCATAGGCTACTACCACTGGCGATTGCGTTGCCTATTTTAAGTCCTGCCATGGCCTGCTTTTGCTGAGCGCGAGTACAGACGACAGTGATTTTTTTCATACTGACGGGCTTGCTCTTAGAGCTTTTCAACTGTTCAAACCGGTACTGGCTGTAGAGAACTTTTTCTACCAATTGTTGAGTTTGCCAGCTGTAATCACGTGTATCTACCTTAGTGCTATTGAGGTAAATGCACGCGTCCTTGGCGGTTGAAACTTTGCAAATTGTGGCAAGACTTTGGATGGCTTTTAGGTACTGCGCTTCCATTACTTGCTCTTGCGCATTTCGCTCACCAAGGCCAATCATTAATAGACGATCACAGTTAAGCGACTCGGGGCAGGGAATATTTAGTGTTTGCCCTGCCAATCCGTTAAAATCACCCAGCTTAAATACGGCGCTGATGAGTTTGTCGAGGGCTTTATTAGGGACGCTGGCAGTGCCATCAATGTTGACAAAAATTACCGCCAGAGCATCTTTTTGCTTGCCGAAAGTAGCTGATTTAACAATAAATTTCATCTTGGCGCTCTCTGTGTGTTTTTCTTAATCAGTTTTTAATCAATTCGTGAGCTCTCGCTGTCATCGAGAGGTAAAAATCTGGATAATACGCTTTTACACACAGTGTAATCCATGAGTGCCTTGTGGAACACTTTTGATGAAGGCGATTGTTTAACCGTGATTATTTTTCGTTACCTCGCTCGCGAACTATTGTCGACTATGCTCGCCATTAGCTTTGTTATTCTGCTGATTTCATTAAGTGGACGTTTCGTTCGTTATTTGGCCGATGCGGCTTCAGGTAAGCTCGATGCTTCTGTGTTATTTATTATTATGGGCTATCGTATTCCCGGTTTTCTTGAGCTGATACTGCCGTTAGGGCTTTTTCTCGGCATTTTATTTGCCTATGGCAAACTCTATATGGAAAGTGAGATGACGGTTTTGCGTGCGTGCGGCTTTAGCCAAAATCGTATATTGGCCTACACCCTGCCTCCTACTTTTTTAGTCGCGGTTATAGTGGCGGTATTAAGCCTGTGGATTACACCCGCGGGTGTGCAAAAAACAGAAGATACATTGGAGCAACAGTCTGAGCGCAGTGAGTTTGAATCGCTACAAGCGGCCCGTTTTCAATCGTTGCATGGGGACAGCAGCATTATCTATGTCGATAGTAAAAACCCAGACCGCACTGTATTGGACCATGTTTTCATGGCGCAGATGGGTGTGTCAGATATGGCCGACAGTGAATTAGCGGTAGTTGTGGCGGAATCGGCTGTGCGCATTAATAGTAAAGAGTATCAACAGCGTTATCTACAATTACAAAATGGCAGCCGTTACTTAGGTCGCCCTGGGAGCGCTGATTACCAAGTGACGGAGTTTGATAGTTTTAATCAGCATTTGTCTAGCGGCGACAACGGGATTTCACGACCGGTAAAAGTAATGGCCATGCCAACAGCGGCATTGCTGCAGTCAACAGAGCTTAAGCATCAAGCGGCATTGCAGTGGCGCTTGTCGATGCCGTTGTTGGTGTTGGTTGTGGCGATACTGGCGGTGCCGTTAAGTAAAACTAATCCGCGTCAGGGCCGTTATATGAAAATGATTCCGGCTATCTTGTTGTATTTTATATATCTGGCCAGTCTTACCTTTGCCAAAAGCGCTGTCGAGGATGGCCGCTTGCCCGTAGCTATTGGCATATGGTGGGTGCACGGGATATTTTTGCTGTTCGCTGTGTATCTCTATGGCGACGGTCGCTGGGCACAAAAAATCAAATCACTGTGTCAATCAAAAAAGGCGGTGCAGCATGCGTAAACTCAACCATTATATCGCCTCATCAGTTATTGCCTCTATTACTGTGGCGCTTATGGTTATTTTATCTCTCGATCTGATTGGTGCACTGATCAATGAAGTGGAAGAAGTCGAGGGTAATTATACTTATACCGAAGTCGTTATTTATTTGAGTTTAACTTTGCCAGGCCGTATTTATAGTTACATTCCTTTCTCGGCGCTGGTGGGCTGCTTGGTAGGGCTGGGTTTGTTGGCCAGTTCCAGTGAATTGACGGTAATGCGAGCTGCGGGGGTTTCTGTTAAACGTATTACTTGGATGACTCTGCGCGCCTCCTTAGTTTTTATTGGCTTGGCAATTTTTTTAGGCGAGATGATTATTCCCTACACTGATCAAATGGCTGAAGCTCGTCGAGCTTTAGCACAGGGCGATAGCGGTGCGCTGCAGTCCGAACGAGGTCTATGGAGCCGAGAGGGCGATGATTTTGTGCATATCAACGCGGTGCAGCCCAATGGCAAGCTGTTTGGAGTGACACGTTATCAGTTCAATTCACAGGGGCGGCTGTTGGAATCCAGCTTTACTGAACAGGCTATCTTTCAGGGCGAATACTGGCAAGAAGAAAGTGTCGAAGTCAGTAGCTTTAACGGTGATCGCATAGAAAAAGAAATTTATAATTCTCGTCGTTGGGATACTGATTTAACCCCTGCTTTACTGAATGTACTAGTGTTAGAGCCAGAGGCGCTATCGATTCAAAGCCTTTACTCTTATGCCAACTACCTAGATAGCCAACAGCGTGACAGCGGTCAATACTGGCTGGCTTTCTGGCAGAAAGTACTTCAGCCACTTGTTACGGCTAGTTTGGTTTTGATTGCGATATCATTTGTATTCGGGCCTTTGCGTCAAGTGACGCTGGGGCATCGTATTTTTACCGGTCTGGTGTTTGGTATCGTTTTTCGTACCATTCAGGACTTATTGGGGCCATCGAGTTTGGTGTTTGGTTTCCCGCCATTAATCGCTGTGCTGGTGCCGCTGCTGCTTTGTGTTGGGATAGGCACCATACTGTTGAGGCGAGCGAATTAACACTTTTGTGTACGCCATGTTCATTATGGCTGCGTTAGCTTAGAGCTCGATTGATTATATATTGCATGTGCAGTCTTTGTTTGTGCCCTAAACTAAATTGCTAACGTAAAAATAACTATAAATTTAGAAGCGTTAAGTAAGTTTTATTTCTTTTCTTTCGGTAGCACTACTACTCGGGTTTGGCTTAGTCGGTCGTGTAAGGTGTTGCTCTTCTCTGCTAGCTGCCACCAGTAGCCTATGCCAACCAACCAGAATGAAAGGTTGGCACAAATAAAGCGTAATATTCCATGTTGCCAGCTGAGGTTGTGGCCGCTGAAGTTTTCTACTCGTAAGTGCCAAGCGCGCATGCCGACAGTTTGGCCTGCGCGTCGCCAAAAAAAACAATAAAATAGACCAATAGAGAAGATTGCTCCTAGCCAAGTGACAGCAGGGAAATACCCTCGTTCGCCCTCTGCCAAAGTAGCTCCTAATAGACCATATTTTAGATAGAGAGCCAGCCCCCAATAAGCCATAGTTATGGCGCATATCACCAAACCATCGTAAACCATAGCGGCAAGGCGCCGCCAGAGAGGCGCGATAATAACGCTGGCAAGGGGTTGGGATATAGGCATAACGGGCTCAGTGTGAAAGTATTTGGATAAGTTTAACAGATAAGCTCTGACAGGAAATTGCTTGAGACTTGAAAACTGTATTCAAAAACTAATTTTACTTAATCGTCTGACAAATAGAATTTGTGATCTATTTAGCCGTTGAAGTTGCTTTGACCTTGTGAATTAAGAGCGGGATCATGTTTGTTGGAAGCTTGAAAAGTGCACTCGTAGGCTAATTACATTTGCTCGTGGGACAGAGACAGTTTGAACTATACCTCGCCATTGAAGCTGACGTTGCTGTCGTGATTTGCGCGCGAATCACGTTTTTGGGTAAGCTTAGAAGCTGTATTCAAGGGCCAGTTTTACCTTGTCGTCCGACAAACGCAGTTTGTACTCCATTTCGCTGCCGAAACTGCCGTTACCTTCTGAGTCTGGAATCATGGTATTGCCTTTAAAAGTACTTTGACGCAGGGCGTCCCAATAGGTTTTAAAACCCTGTTGAATAATTTTTTGCAGCGCTTGGCCGCCAAATGAGATGTCAGCGCCCTCGCCGTGTTGGGCTAGCCACTGCTGGTTCAGTGCGCGCTGACTGGCACTCATTTCTCCTTGGCGACTGTTATCGGCTAATGCAATCAAGTCTTCGTTGCTCAGCGCTTGCAAATTGGTTCCGCCTTTATGGAGGGTTACATTATTTTGGTTTTTGAGTGGGTTGTAAGTGTGAAAATCTGAAAACAATAATGGATCAGCATTTAAGCTGGCGAGCCCAGCATTATCGGCGCTGTCGTCAGACATGACTGGCGCAGCGAGTAAGAAAAGTATTGCACTGCAAATATAAGCAGTAACTGAACTTGAGTGAGAGTATCGCATTCGAACCTCCTCAAACGGCCACGGGATAATTCCTATAAACATAGTATGACCCGATTTTGAGTATTAGGGCTAGAGGCTCAGGTAGATTGTTTTGTTATTAATGGCATTGTTACAACCCGGTGAGGCGAAGAGGAAATGGGCGCCACGTGAATAATCCCAGCTAGGCTTTTACCGGGTGTAAGTTTGTACTTACAAACTTTATGGATCTCGATGAAGATAGAGGTTTTAAACTTATTTGGCGGTGTTCTTATTATAAGAGGGTATAAGGATCACTTTTGCCTATTCAGGTGCCAATGTCAGCATTTTCTTGCTGGGAGGTTGGCCAATACTTACCTTTGAAGGGAGGCTTTTCTTGGAGCAAGTAAATTACTAACTGATTAGGCTGAGTTATAAAAGTGTCGTCAGTGCTGTTGTCAGCACACACACGCAGCACGTTCGTTATATTGAGAGGTTGTGTGTGTTGTTCAGCATGCGCTATAGCTTTCACCTCCGATTATATTTACGAGATCATCGCTATGGGCCGCGGTATCAGTGGTTATTGGTACAACCGATAATAGCATCCGTGTAATGGTTGCCGATTTGCTAGCATAGGAGTGAGCTACTAGACATATCAGTAAGTATTAATGCATTGCTATTGGCCGTAATTTCTGAGGCTGTTTCTAACGTAATGGCCTGTATAGCATAGCTTCTGATAATCATGCAGTTCGATCCCAGCGCAATTGTATGGGAGCAGCCGGTTTATTTTGTAAGCGAAGATTTTTTCAAAGACTAAGGCGAGAAGATATCGTTTATAATTAGGCAAACCGTCGAACTGTAGAAAAAGTTGAGTCTAAATACTAAGCATAAAAAAAGCCTTTATCTTACGATAAAGGCTTTTACATATTTGGTAGCGGGAGGGGGACTTGAACCCCCACATCCGAAGATACCAGATTTTGAATCTAGCGTGTCTACCAATTCCACCATCCCGCCAATCTGTTCCTGTAACGCGATGCTGCCAGCAATAATACGCGACGACATCAAAACAGGCGCGCATTATAACAATGGTTTAATGTGCGTCAATAGGTGATATTAAAATATGTTAAACAATGTCCGATATAGCTGCGGCTAACGCTCAAAATATGGTTACTAGAGCTAATTTACTATACCCTTGCGCGCCCGTTTCTGACTGACACTGTAGAGTATTTTATGCGCCGACAGGATTTTCATTTTGACTTGCCAAACGAGCTGATTGCCCGTAATCCTGCGAGTGAACGCCGAGGTAGTCGTTTATTGATGCTTAATGGTGGCGACGGTGTGCTTTCACATCTACATTTTCCTAATTTACTGGAACAGCTGCATGCCGGCGATTTAATGGTGTTTAACGACACTCGAGTTATTCCAGCGAGGGTCTTTGGCAAGAAGGCCACTGGCGGCAAAGTTGAAATACTGGTTGAGCGTGTTACGGATACTCATCAAGTTTTGGCTCATGTGCGTTCCAGCAAGTCGCCAAAAGTGGGCGCCAAGGTAGTACTTGAAGACGGTACCGAGCTAACAGTGCTTGGGCGGCAAGATGCTTTATTTGAATTGAGCTTTCCAGTCAATAAACCGGCTTTGGCAGTGCTAGAAAGCATCGGGCATATGCCGTTGCCTCCTTATATCGATCGCGCCGATGAGCTTGAAGACCGTGAGCGCTATCAGACCGTTTACTCCGACGAAAATAAAAAGGGTGCTGTGGCAGCTCCCACAGCGGGCCTACATTTTGACGACCAGTTACTTAAACAGATTCGTGCCAAGGGTGTGAATACGGCATTTGTAACGCTGCATGTTGGGGCGGGTACGTTTCAACCGGTAAAAGTCGACGATATTTACCAGCATCCGATGCACTCTGAAGTCATGGACGTGTCTGAATCCGTGGTGCAACAAGTGCTGCAAACAAAGGCCGCCGGTGGCCGAGTGATTGCTGTGGGTACTACAAGTGTGCGCTGCTTAGAGAGTGCCGCACAGCGCGCGAACGAGGATGAGCTTATCGCTGCTTACCAGGGCGAAACTGACATATTTATTTACCCCAGTTATGAATACAAAGTGGTCGACGCTTTGGTGACGAACTTTCATTTACCTGAGTCGACCCTGTTGATGTTGGTGTCGGCTTTTGCCGGTTACCGCAATACCATGAATGCTTACGCTATAGCCGTAAAAGAGGCTTATCGCTTTTTTAGTTACGGCGATGCCATGTTTATTACCAAAAACCCCAAGGCCGCTGCTGAAAAAGTTGGCTCGAGTGAGGAGAGCGCGCAATGACTGAATCTAGAGAGTGTTTTATGAAATTTGAGCTCGATAGTGAGGGTACTGGTGATGGTGGCCGCGGGCGCGCCCGTCGTGGCCGTATGGTGTTTCCGCGCGGCACTGTGGAAACACCAGCGTTTATGCCCGTGGGCACCTATGGCACGGTAAAAGGGATGTTGCCGCGCGACATTAAAGAAATAGGGGCTGAAATTATTCTCGGTAATACTTTTCACCTAATGCTGCGCCCAGGCACTGAGGTGATTCGTGCGCACGGTCCGTCTAACTCTGGAACGCTGCACGACTTTATGCATTGGGATAAGCCCATTCTTACCGATTCCGGCGGTTTTCAGGTGTTTAGTCTCGGCAAAATGCGCAAAATTACCGAAGCGGGTGTTGCATTCAAATCACCGATCGATGGCAGTCCAGTTTTTCTCGATCCGGAAAAATCGATCGAGGTGCAGCGCGACTTGGGCTCTGATGTGGTGATGATTTTTGACGAGTGCACACCATATCCCGCGACTATCGACGAGGCGCGCGCTTCTATGGAACTCTCTATGCGCTGGGCCAAACGCAGTAAAGATGCCCATGGCAACAGCCCGTCGGCTCTGTTCGGTATTATTCAGGGCGGTATGCACGAGAACTTGCGCACTGAATCTCTCGATGGCTTGAATGACATCGGCTTTGACGGCTACGCTATTGGCGGTTTATCGGTGGGTGAACCCAAAGAAGACATGATTCGTATTCTCAATCATTTGGGGGTAGATATGCCCGCTGATAAACCACGCTATTTGATGGGAGTTGGCAAACCCGGTGATTTGGTTGAGGCGGTACGTCGCGGTATCGATATGTTCGACTGTGTTATGCCCACGCGCAATGCCCGCAATGGTCATCTATTTACCTCTACCGGTGTGGTGAAAATCCGCAATGCGTTCCACAAGCGCGATACCGGTCCTCTCGATGCGGACTGTGGTTGCTATACCTGTCAGAATTTTAGCCGCAGTTACCTGCATCATCTTGATAAGTGTCGTGAAATGCTCGGCGGTCAGCTCAACACCATTCACAATCTTCATTATTATCAGACCATCATGCAGGAGATGCGTGAAGCGTTAAGTAATGACACCTTTGATGATTTTTTGAACAGCTTTTACAGCAAGCAAGGGCTTGATGTGCCTGAACTTGACTATTAAGGCGCAACAAATGGGTCGAACCTACTCGCTATAGCAGGTCTGAGCAGAGTTTCGTGCAGCTTGGCGCCAAATAGGTATAATCTTGGCCTTTAATACTTTGGTCGAGCTTAAACGGCTAAAAATAACAATAAACGCGGTTGGTCGCGTGAACGGGTTTTGCTATGTTAAATCGTTTCCCTGTCTGGAAGTACTTGATGCTTCTGGTTGTCGTCTCTTTGGGTGTTATCTACTCTGCCCCTAATCTCTATGCTCCTGACGCAGCGGTGCAAGTTTCAGCGCAATCAGTCTCTCTAGAGATGAGCGAAATTCAGTTACTACGCGCTAAGCGCGCACTGGACGAGGCGGGCATTGAACACTTCGGTGAAGAAGTAAACGCCAAGACCGTGTTGCTGCGCCTCAATAGCACCGGTGACCAGCTGCCAGCTAAAAAAGTGATTCAACAGGCGCTTGGTTATGACTACGTAGTGGCCTTAAGTATGGCCTCCACTACTCCCGAGTGGTTGCAGTCCTTCGGCGCCGAGCCAATGAAGCTGGGTCTTGATCTCGCCGGTGGTGTGCACTTCCTGCTGGAGGTAGACACCCCCTCTGCGGTAAAGAAGCATCAGGAATCATTTGTTGCCGAAATTAAAAAGAAGCTGCGCAAAGAAAAAGCGCGCTATCGCAAAGTTCAGCTGAACAAAGACTTGATGATTATTGCTGAGTTTAAAAGTGCTGAGCTGCGCGACAAGGCCAACTCGGTATTGCGCAATGATGATGTATTCCGCGATCTCGACCGCATTACCGGCGAACAGTTAGATGGAACTTACACGCTCACCGCTTCATTATCAGAGCAAGCTATTCGTACTATCGAGGATAATGCTCTCAGCCAAAACCTCACATCTTTGCGCAATCGAGTTAACGAACTGGGTGTATCTGAGCCCATCGTCCAGCGTCAAGGCCGCAGCCGTATTGTGGTAGAACTGCCTGGCGTGCAAGACACCGCCGAGGCCAAGCGTATTATCGGCAAAACCGCTAACTTGGAGTTCCGCTTAGAAGCCAAGCCCAGTGCGCTTAGTTCTAGCAAAGAAGAGTTTGAGTTCCGCTCTGAGGCCGATGCTGGCCGCTCAGCGATTATCGAAAAAGACTTTATTCTCACCGGTGAAAATGTTCAGGGTGCGCAGAGTGGCTTTGATTCGCAGACTAGCCAGCCCGAAGTGAATATTCGCCTCGATTCTACCGGTGGTTCTAAAATGCATCGCGCTACTCGCAACAGCGTTGGCCGTAAAATGGCAGTGGTGTTTATTGAGTACAAGACCCGTATAGAGACTAAAACCAATGCAGCGGGCGAAGAAGTTAACGAAGTGATCCAAAAGGTCGAGAAGAAAATTATTTCGTTAGCCACTATTCAATCAGCACTGGGGGTGCAATTCCGTATCACGGGTATAGATAGCCCTGCAGAAGCGTCTGAATTGGCCCTGTTACTGCGCGCCGGTGCTTTGGCAGCGCCTATGTACTTTGTTGAGGAACGCACTATTGGTCCGTCACTCGGTGCCGAAAATATTCAGTTGGGTGTTATCTCTGTCCAAATCGGCCTCGGCATAGTGCTGCTATTTATGCTGATCTACTATCGTGTGTTTGGCTTGGCTGCCAATATCGCTCTGGCCGCTAATTTGGTGCTGTTAATGGCGTGCATGTCGCTATTTGGTGCCACACTTACGTTGCCTGGTATTGCCGGTATTGTGCTGACGGTTGGTATGGCGGTGGACGCCAATGTACTGATCTTCTCGCGGATACGCGAAGAGTTAGCTAATGGTCAGCCGCCACAATCGGCCATTAGCGCGGGTTTTGATCGTGCATTTACCACCATTCTCGACGCCAACTTAACCACATTAATTGTTGCTGTGGTGCTATATGCCATCGGTTCTGGCCCTGTGAAAGGCTTTGCAGTGACTCTGTCGATCGGTATTTTGACGTCGATGTTCACCGCTATTGTCGGTACTCGCGCGCTCATTAATCTGACCTACGGCGGTCGTAACGTGAAAAAGGTTTGGATTTAATCATGAAAGCTAAAGTCATTAATTTTATGGGTCAGCGCAAGTTGGCCGCCGCGCTGTCGATTTTTCTATTGGTAGTCTCTATTAGTTCTCTGGCGTTGAACGGCTTAAAACTCGGTCTCGATTTTACTGGCGGTACTCAAATTGAAGTGGGGTACGAGCAACCGGCTGACATTAAGAGTATTCGTGCACTGTTATCCGATATTGGCTACGGCGCTGCGGTTGTGGTGTTTTTTGGCTCCGACACCGATATATTAATTCGCCTACAAGAATCCAATAACCCGAATTTGGGCGATGAGGTTCTCGTTGCTCTACGCAGTCAGGGCGAGGCCCTTGATCTTAAGCGAATTGAGTTTGTCGGACCGCAAATTGGCGAGGAACTGCGTGATGATGGCGGTATTGGCATGTTGTTTGCTCTTGCCGTGGTAATGGCTTATGTTGCTCTGCGTTTCCAGTTTAAATTTTCGGTCGGAGCTGTAGCCGCACTGATTCACGATGTGATTATTGTGTTGGGTATCTTTTCTATCTTGCGGCTGGATTTTGACCTGACAGTATTGGCGGCGGTGCTAGCGGTCATTGGTTACTCGCTTAACGACACCATAGTGGTGGCCGATCGCATACGTGAGAACTTCCGTATTATGCGTAAAGGTAGCCCTGTTGAAGTCATTAACGTCTCCCTAAGCCAGACTTTAGGCCGTACCATTGTCACCTCCTTAACGACTTTATTGGTGTTGCTGGCGCTGTTCTTTGTTGGTGGCGAGCTAATACATAACTTTTCTACGGCTTTGATTATTGGTATCGTGGTGGGTACCTACTCATCCATCTATGTTGCCGCTAACGTTTTGCTGGCTATGAATGTCTGTAAAGAAGACTTGATGCCGCCGAAGGTGGAAGAGGAAGAGGGCGAAGAAGTCGAAGATATGCCATAGTCACTTCGACACTTTCCATTAAAAAAGCCGCGCCTCTATTATTTAGATTCGCGGCTTTTTTAATGCGTTCTATATAGGGTGGTGCTTGTTAACGCGGTACTTAGTTGTGGTGCTTAAGCAACCGCTCTGTCAGCGCCCTAACCGGAAAGTGGGCGACTGATTTAAGCTCTCCCTCAGCTGAAAGAGGTAGGTGACCTTTTAGTGGCATATTCAACATCGTCAACTAAGCCGACCCTCGTCGAAAATGTTAAATAGTGAATAAGCTAATGTTTGTTGCTAAGGGCAGATGCGGTAATGTTTTCAGGCCGTTCGGGGGCAAGACTGTTGGCAATTGAAACAAATAAGTTGTGCAGCAGCTGCTCTACAATCGCTTTTACTTGGCTGTGGGCTAATCTTGTTGGGAATATATCCATTTTGTGGCTTCCTTGTAGCACTCACATATGTTTATCTTTTAGTGTAGATCTTGTTTCGCTTGGCGCACCTAGTGGTTTGTCATAGCGTAGGGCATACCCATTACTTATAGTTATATAGATGAATAATTCAATGTTAACAGATGATAGCCGCCAGCCCGTATTATCTGCCGATACACTGCAGCAACAGCTGAATCGTTATCAGCGCTTTAGTCGCGGCAGTGGCTATGGTTTCTGGGAGTGGAATTTAGAGTCCCAGCGGGTCAGTTTAGTGGGTGAGCTCTGGGCACAGCTTGGCTACAGTAACGATGACATCGCCGATTTGGGCGATGCCACAAAAATGCCTGATTTGATCCACCCTGATGATAGACGTGGGGTGCGTCTCAATTTGCATTCGCAGTTAAAGTTTGATCTGCCGCTCATTCTTGAGTGTCGTTTGCGCACGCTTAGTGGCAGCTACGTCTGGACTCAGGTACGTGCCAATTCGGTTCATGGCGATAACGGTCGGGTCAAGCTAATATCTGGCATTGTCTTCGATATCACTGCCTTGAAGCGAGCCGAGGAGGCTCTGCTCGATTCGCAGGCGCGGCAAGAGCGCATTATAGCGGCCTCTAATGACGGTATCTGGGAGTGGGAGGCGGGTGCTGGGGGTATTCACTTTTCCAGTCGCTGCTGGGAACATATCGGTTATAGCAGCGATGATGACGCCATCAATCAGGGTGAAAACCGCTTTCATGTCTGGCGATCTCTGATGCATGCTGATGATGTTCGAGCTTTTGATCGCGCCCTAGCTCGGCATCATAAATACCATGAGCCTTTCGATATTGAATACCGTATCACCACCAAAAGTGGTGATACCCGCTGGATTCGCGCCCGCGGTAAAGCCAGTTACGACGCTAACGGTGCGCCTGCCCGTATGTCGGGTACGAATATGGATATCACTAGTCTTAAGCGCGCTGAAGAGCGTGTAATACAGGCAAAAGAGGCGGCGGAAGAGGCTAATCAGGCTAAGTCTGAGTTTCTCTCCAGTATGAGTCATGAGCTGCGTACGCCGCTCAATGCCATTCTCGGTTTTGCTCAGTTGTTTGACTACGACGGCAGCCTCAGCGTCGAGCAGCAGCAGAACGTGCAGGAGATCAGCAAGGCCGGCCAGCACCTGCTTAAGTTGATAGGCGATGTACTCGATCTGTCTAAGGTTGAGGCTGGGCGCATGTCGCTGTTGTTGGAGCCGGTGCTCGCTTCAAGGGTCATAAAGGAGTGCTTAGCGTTGGTGCAGCCCCTAGCGGAAATTAAAGGCGTGCGGATCGACTGTGTGCTCAACGATTTTGAGAACACTTATATTCAAGCCGACGCGGTGCGTTTTAAGCAGGCGCTATTGAACCTGATTAGCAACGGTGTTAAGTATAATCGCCCCGCTGGTGAGGTGATTATTAACTTGTCTTTACGCCAAACCAGCCAAGCCCATTTTCTGCGAATAGAGGTGCGCGACAGCGGTTTGGGCATAGCCCTTCACAAACAGGCTGAGATGTTTCAGCCCTTTAATCGATTGGGGGCAGAGTGCAGTGGTATCGAGGGCTCGGGCGTGGGGCTGGTGATTACTAAACGTTTGGTCGAAATGATGGCCGGGCAGATCAGCTTCGCTAGTGTTGAAAATGAGGGCAGTAACTTTTTGCTAGACATGCCGCTGGTGCAAGAGTGGAGTTTACCTTCGCGTGAGACCGCGATAGTTTCGTCGCCTGAGCGTGCTCAGACGCTCTCAGTAATCGGGCACTATCGAATACTCTACATCGAAGATAACCCCTCTAATATTCGGCTCATGCAGCAATTATTCGTGCGTTTCAACACCTTGACGCTGTTGGTGGAAGAGGAATCTTTTAAGGGGCTTTATCAGGCCCGAACGACTCTTCCCGATGTCATTATTTTGGATATTAATCTGCCTGGGCTCGACGGTTTCGATGTACTCAAAGTGTTACAACAAGATGCGGCTACACGCGATATTCCCGTACTGGGTTTATCGGCTAATGCCATGCCGAGAGATATTGAGCGCGGTTTAGAGGCCGGTTTTAACGAATATTTGACCAAGCCTGTGGAGCTGGATCGTTTGATCGCGGCGTTGAATAAATTGCTCAAATGAGATCGACGGTTAGATAACAAAAAGGCCGCAATATATGAGATATTGCGGCCTTTTTGTTATCTAACCGTTTAGGTTTTAGATATTACTTAAGTGTTTCTGCGTTAACTGTACCAAAGGTTTAAATACTTTGGCTGAGCCACAGACAATATTGCCTGTCTGGAGGAATGTGTTGCCACCTTTAAAGTCACTGACCAAGCCGCCTGCTTCTTTAACCAAAAGTATACCTGCGGCTGTATCCCACTGGTTTAAGTTCATCTCCCAGAAACCGTCAAAGCGACCTGCGGCCACATAGGCTAAGTCTAAAGCGGCAGAACCGGCGCGGCGAATACCGGCAGTCTGACCGGCAATCTCTTGCAGGCAGGCGAGGTATGGAGTGATATTACTAAAAGCCACGCCATTGAACGGGAGGCCGGTACCGATCAGGGCACCTTCTAAGCCGCGACGTTTCGATACACGGATTCGGCGGTCGTTCAGGGCAGCACCGCGGCCGCGGCTGGCAGTAAATTCTTCGCGTTTGATCGGGTCGAGAACGACCGCGTGTTCAATTTGACCTCTATAGACGCAGGCGATTGAAACCGCAAAGTGCGGAATGCTGTGAATGAAGTTAGTGGTGCCATCAAGCGGGTCAATTATCCACTCGTAGTCTTTATCTTTGCCCTCAATGTAGCCGCTCTCTTCGCAGCGAAAGCAGTGATCTGGGTAGGCTTTCTGCAGGTGGTAGAGGATTTCCTTCTCGGCAGATTTGTCAATTTCGGTGACAAAGTCGTTGCGTTCCTTGCTTTCGATCGCGATAACGTCAATGTGCTCAACGGCGCGTTCAATCAGTTCGCCTGCTTTGCGGGCAGCGCGAAGGGCAATTTTCAACATGGGTTCCATGGGGGTACCAACTCGAGGTCAAGAGAAGAATAGGGTAAAGGTGATAAAGAGCAGTGTGCGGATACTTCGCACCGAGCTGAGCATTATAACAGTGCTTACTGGCGCTGACTATATGCTCGGCGGCTGTTACACTGCGGCGTTTTATCGCCTAAGCATCCCCCCAACTATGGAACCGCGCCATGACCGACTCTATTGACGTTGCTGCTACTCCCCACGCCCTCAGTAAAATTCGTATTGTATTGGTGAATACTAGCCATCCCGGCAATATTGGCGGCGCGGCGCGAGCGATTAAAAATATGGGCATGGCCAAGCTCTATCTCGTGGCGCCAAAAGAGTGGCCATCAGATAAAGCCGTATGGCGCGCTTCTAACGCCGCCGATGTGCTTGAAGATGCGGTGGTGGTGGACACTTTAGATGAGGCCATTGCAGATTGCGGTCTGGTAATTGGTACCAGTGCGCGCGAGCGCCGTATACCTTGGCCTTTGGTAACGCCGCGCGAGTGTGGTGAACGCGCCATTGCCGAGAGCTCACAACACGAGATTGCCATTGTTTTTGGTCGCGAAGATCGTGGTCTTACCAATGAAGAGCTACACAAGTGCAACTACCATGTGCATATTCCTTCGAACCCCGATTACAGTTCGCTGAACTTAGCGACAGCGGTGCAGGTGCTTTGCTACGAGATGCGTATGTCGCACCTTATCGCGTCCCAAGACGGCCAGCCTATTCAATATGATGACTGGGATCAGCCGCCTGCCAAAAGTGAAGCTATGGAACGCTACTATGTGCACCTGCAGGAGACGCTGGAAAAGCTTAATTTTCTCGAGCCAGGCAATCCGCGCCAGACTATGACTCGCTTGCGTCGTCTTTATGGACGTGTGCGCTTGGATGAAATGGAGTTGAGTATTATGCGCGGCATTCTTACGTCCAGCCAAAACTATGTTTTTCACACCGATAAAAAAATTGCCGAGCTGGAAGCCAGGCTGGAAAAGCTAGACAAATAGTGTCACATAAAACAGCCGCTTTAAAATCTTGGCCTGGTCGCATTTATCGCGGCTAAGTTCTAATTGTTTGATATTGGCGATTAGGGGGGGCAATGTTAAATTGGATTTATAGGTGTGGCGTGGCGTTTTTTGGTCATTAAATGGTCGTGGCAAATGAATTCTGCCCCAAAACGCCCGAGTCATTACCCATCGTTATATTGCCTCTAGGCGCCGAAATCGATTATACGAATGATGCAGGTAACACAAAGGCCTTGAACGTGAGAGTTTTCTTGAGTTGTATAACCAGCTCTTAGATACTATTACAAAGGTATTACCAAGAGGAATAACAGTGATTAAGTATTTGAAAGAATTTTTTAAGCAAGAGTCGGCCGTTGGTATTCTGTTGCTAATAGCCGCAGCTCTGGCTTTGGCTGTGGCTAATTCACCTCTAGCGATATATTACGAGGCGTTGCTGAATACGCCTGTTGAAATTACCTTTGGCAGCTTTGAGATACACAAGCCTTTATTGCTGTGGATTAATGACGGTCTTATGGCGTTGTTCTTCTTTGTCGTTGGGCTTGAGTTAAAACGCGAGCTAATCGATGGTCACCTTTCTAGCCCCGGTCAAATAGCCCTTCCAGCTATTGCAGCGGTAGGTGGTATTGTTGCACCTGCGGGTGTTTATGCGGTCATTAACTGGGGCGATATCGAGGCGATGAAAGGCTGGGCTATTCCTACGGCCACGGATATTGCCTTTGCCTTGGGCGTTTTAACTTTGCTTGGTAAGCGTGTGCCTGTGGCACTGAAAGTTTTTTTGGTATCCCTGGCGATCTTCGATGACATTGGTGCCATTGTTATTATCGCAATTTTTTACACCGCTGAACTTTCCGATGCTGCCCTAGTGGTGGCTTCGGCTAGCCTGTTAATATTGTTTACTATGAATCGTAAACATGTCTCGGAGCAGGGACCTTACATGATTATTGGTCTTATCTTATGGGCCTCGGTACTAAAGTCTGGTGTGCACGCAACTCTGGCCGGCGTCACGCTGGCCATGTTTATTCCTTACACTCACAAACACAAGCCTGGTGTGTCACCTTGCCGGCAGCTTGAGCACAGTTTGCACCCAGCGGTATCCTTTCAGATATTGCCCATCTTTGCCTTTGCTAATGCGGGTGTTAATTTGTCAGGTGTAGGTGTGGATGCGCTGATGAACTCTGTGCCGTTGGGGATAACATTAGGCTTATTTTTAGGTAAGCCAGTTGGTGTTTTTGTATTCTGCTGGATAGCTATTAAGCTTGGCGTAACTAAATTGCCCGAGGGTTCTAATTGGACTATGTTGCTAGGCGTCGCGTGGCTTACTGGTATTGGTTTTACGATGAGTTTGTTTATCGGCAGCTTGGCGTTCGAGAATTCTATCGCGCAGTATATTACTGAAAATCGCATCGGCATTTTGTTAGGTACCGCTTTATCTGCCGTGTTGGGATACTTGATCATGGCCTGGGGTTTGAAGAAGCTTCCTGAGGCCTAATGTTGGCGGGTAAGTGGGCCCTCGACTCGAGTTTTTAGCGTGTATGAATATTTTAGAATAAGTGGCGCTCACGTGACATAGATGTCATCTGTTGGTCAGTTGGTCACGTATAAAACTTAAGTTTCCTTGTTGTGCTTAGTTCTGTTTTAACTTGAAACAAACCCTCTTGTTCGCCAAGCGGGTGAAACTTTTTTTAAAATAGCAAAGATCAAGATACGTTCTGTTTTCAAAAAATGTCCTCGTTCTGATGATCGAAATCAAAGACCAACTAAAACAGTCGGGTATATACTTGACTAAGGTGCTGGGTTTTAGGAAAATACCTATCTAGGAGTAACTTTTAGCTCTGCTTTGTCTACATTAGTGGGTTTAACATAGAGAGTTTCTGATGCGATTGACGACTAAAGGCCGCTATGCCGTTACTGCCATGTTGGATCTGGCTCTGAATTCTAATTCTGGTCCTATTAGTCTTGCCGGTATTTCCAAGCGCCAGGAAATATCGCTGTCTTATCTTGAGCAGCTGTTTTCTAAATTGCGTCAGCAGCAATTGGTGTCGAGTGTGCGCGGCCCGGGTGGCGGTTACACATTGAGTCGCGCCGCCGTCGAAATCTCGGTAGCCGAAATTATCGATGCGGTTAATGAATCCATTGATGCCACCAGTTGCGGTGGCAAAGATGGCTGTCAAAAGGGCAAGGTCTGCCTGACTCACCACCTTTGGTGCGATCTTAGTCAGCAAATTCACGATTTTTTAACTGGTATTACCCTCGGTACACTGGTTCAGCGTCAAGAAGTGCGCGAAGTCTCCGAGCGCCAAAATCAGCCCCAAGTCAATCTGAAATTAGACGTAGAGTTGATCGATTCAGAGGCCTTATTGTGAATAATCAGGCGGTAAGTCCCAAGGCTGCTATTTATTTTGATTACGCTGCTACCTCACCTGTTGCCAGTAGTGTCGCCGCAGCTATGAGTGACTGCCTGACTATGGATGGCACCTTTGCCAACCCCGCGTCGCGCTCGCACATTTATGGCTGGCAGGCTGAAGAGAAGGTAGAGGCGGCTCGTCAGCAGGTGGCCGACTTACTTCACTGCGATGGCCGCGAGATCGTCTGGACCAGCGGTGCTACCGAATCTAATAATTTGGCGATCAAGGGTGTGTTTGAAGCTGCGATAGCTGCAGGGCAGAGTAAAGGCCATCTTATTACCTCAGTGATCGAGCATAAAGCGGTTATCGACCCAGTAAAATGGCTGCAGCAACAGGGTGTTGAAGTTACTTGGCTAACGCCGGATACGCGCGGAGTGATTAGCGCTGAACAAGTCAGCGCAGCGCTGCGGCCCGATACTCGCATAGTTAGTTTGATGCAGGTGAACAACGAGACCGGTGTGATCAATCCAATAGCGGCTATCGGTCAAATTTGCCGTGCGCAGGGTGTACTTTTTCATGTTGATGCCGCTCAGGCAGCGGGTAAGTTAGATACTGATGTCGAGGTCCTTAGTGCTGATTTGCTGAGTTTATCGGCACATAAATTTTATGGTCCTAAAGGGGTTGGCTGCCTTTACGTTCGCCGCGCCATAGCGGCCCAGATTGCACCGCAAATACACGGCGGCGGTCATGAGCGCCGACTGCGCTCGGGAACTCTGCCCACTCATCAATTAGTGGGCATGGGCGCGGCGGCTGAACTGGCCAAAGCCGGATTAATTGATGAAATGGCGCGCATAGCTTTACTACGTGACAGGCTGTGGCAGGGTATTAAAGGTTTACCCGGTGCCTCGCAAAACGGCGCTGGCGCGGATATTGGTCCCATCCACTTAAATGTACGTTTTAGCGGTGTCGACGGTGAGACCTTGCTGTTGTCGCTGCGCCAGCTGGCGTTATCGTCAGGCTCAGCTTGCACTTCGGCCAGCATGGAGCCGTCATATGTACTTAAGGCTATGGGGCTGAGTGATGCCGATGCCCACAGCTCACTGCGCTTATCGCTGGGCCGTTTTACCACCGATGCCGATGTAGAACAGGCCATCGAACATATTTGTAAGACCATTACTGTCTTGCAGGCTGCTTAAAAAAGAGCCGCGACAGTAGTGAAACCGTGATTAAAAGAGTTATAGAGAGTTCGCTATGAGTGAGCAAATAGAAATAGAACAAGCGCTGAATCGCGAGTACGAAGCTGGCTTTGTCACCAATGTCGAAGCTGAAACCTTCGCACCTGGCCTTGATGAAGATGTTGTGCGCCGCATATCGGCTATGAAAAATGAGCCCGAGTGGCTGCTTGACTGGCGCTTAAAAGCCTTTCGCAGCTGGCAGGAAATGGACGAGCCGAACTGGGCTCATCTCGGCTACGATAAGATGGATTATCAGTCGATTTCTTACTATTCGGCACCTAAGAGCATGGCTGACAGGCCCAAGTCGCTGGATGAGGTCGATCCCGAGCTGATTGAAACTTACAATAAACTCGGTATACCGCTGGAAGAACAGATGGCGCTCGCGGGTGTTGCAGTCGATGTAGTATTTGACTCGGTGTCGGTGTTGACTACTTTCCGCGAGAAACTGCTGGAGGTTGGAGTGATCTTTTGCTCTATTTCTGAGGCTGTGCATGAGTATCCAGACTTGGTGAAAAAATATCTGGGTTCGGTAGTACCGCAAAAAGATAACTTTTTTGCCGCGCTTAATTGTGCCGTATTTACTGACGGCTCGTTTGTCTATATTCCTAAGGGTGTGCGTTGCCCAATGGAGTTGTCGACCTATTTCCGCATCAACGAAATGAATACCGGTCAGTTTGAGCGGACCTTAATTATTGCTGATGAAGGTAGCCATGTCAGCTATCTCGAAGGTTGTACCGCACCTCAGCGTGATGAAAATCAGCTGCACGCGGCGGTGGTCGAGCTGGTGGTTATGGACGACGCCGAAATTAAATATTCAACCGTGCAAAACTGGTACCCCGGTGATGAAAACGGCAAGGGTGGTATTTATAACTTTGTTACCAAGCGCGGTATCTGCCATAAGAATGCCAAGTTGTCCTGGACTCAGGTAGAAACAGGCTCGGCCATTACCTGGAAGTATCCAAGCTGTATTTTAAAAGGCGACAACAGTATTGGCGAGTTTTACTCGGTAGCCCTAACGCGCGGCATGCAGCAGGCTGATACTGGGACTAAAATGATTCACTTGGGTAAAAATACCAAGTCGACCATTATTTCCAAGGGTATTTCGGCGGGGCGCAGTAGCAACAGTTATCGAGGCTTGGTGCGAATGAATCCGGGTGCCCACGATGCCCGTAACTTTACACAGTGCGACTCATTGTTAATTGGCGATAAATGTGGTGCCCACACTTTTCCCTACGTCGAGAGCCGCAATCGCTCAGCGATTGTCGAGCATGAAGCGACTACTTCGAAGGTGAGCGACGATCAAATGTTCCTCTGTCAGCAGCGAGGTCTAGACCCAGAAAAAGCTGTGTCTATGATCGTGAACGGCTTTTGCAAAGAAGTATTTAAAGAGCTGCCGATGGAATTTGCCGTAGAAGCCGGCAAGTTGTTAGAAATTAGCCTTGAAGGGTCTGTCGGCTAAAGCCGAGCTAAACCGATATTAAAGAGAGCGACGATGTTAAAAGTTAAAGATCTACATGCCAGCGTTGAAGATAAAGCAATCCTCAAGGGCCTGAGTCTCAATATTAAAGCCGGTGAAGTACACGCCATAATGGGCCCCAATGGCGCCGGTAAAAGCACCCTTGGTTATGTATTGTCGGGTCGCGAAGGCTACAGCGTTGAAGGCGGTTCGGCCGAGCTTGACGGCAAAGATATTCTCGATATGGAAGCCGATGAGCGTGCCTGCGCCGGTTTGTTTTTGGCGTTTCAGTACCCAGTTGAAATTCCAGGCGTCAGCAATCTCGAATTTTTAAAAGCATCACTTGATGCTCAGCGTAAAATGCAAGGTGTTGAGCCTTTGACTGCTACCGAAATTTTGAAAATGGCGCGCGCCGCTTGTAAACAGGTACACCTGCCGATTGAGTTTTTAAAGCGCGGTGTCAACGAAGGTTTTTCTGGCGGCGAGAAAAAACGCAATGAAATTTTACAAATGCTGATGCTGCAGCCAAAGTTGTGCATTCTCGATGAGTCAGATTCTGGCCTCGATATCGATGCCCTGCAGGTTGTTGCTGAGGGTGTTAATTCACAGCGCAGTCCCGATCGGAGTTTTCTTATTGTCACACACTATCAGCGCTTGCTTGACTATATTAAGCCGGACTTTGTGCACGTGCTTGCCGACGGTAAGATCGTTAAAAGTGGTGGCCCAGAGCTGGCACTGGAATTGGAAGAAAATGGCTACGGTTGGTTAAATAACAGCGCCTATGAAGGTCAAAACGCATGAGTGCCTGGTTAGAGGCCCGCATAGCGCGCGCCGATGACAATACCACAGGGCAAAGCTGGTTGGCCGCCAAGCGCCAAGAGTCACTGGAACTGCTGCGTGAAAGCGCATGGCCGACTCGAAAAACCGAGGCTTGGAAGTACACACCACTGAGATCCCTGCAAGGTTTTAGCTGTGGTGCAGTAGGTACGGCCGCAGTGGTAGACAAAATTGATGATTTAAACAGTATTGACTTGGTTTTTGTCGATGGCAATTTTGATACCGAACAGTTATCTGTTGAATTGCCAGAAGGGTTGTCGGTTACTCGTTTAGCCGATGCTGATCGTGCAACTCAAGCTTGGGCGGCCAAGCGCTTTGCATGCATTAAACCCGAACGCCATCTGTTCGGCTTGGTTAACGATGTATTGTTTAGCGATGGTGTTATTATCGATGTTGCTGCTGGCTGTACAATTCATCAGCCAGTTCGAGTTGTGCAGCAACTAAGTGAAGGTGCCGAGGCTCATACCCGTGTACTGGTGCGCTTAGGTGAGGGCGCGAAGGCGGCGGTTATTGAACAATGCGACGGCAATAGTGAAAGCTTTAATACGCTAGTGGCGGAATACCAAATTTCTGCAAAGGCCGAGCTTGAGCACTATCGCTTTGCCTTTCAGGTCGACAAGGCCATGAGTGTCGGCGGCTGTCATTTTGACTTGGCCGAGCGCGCTCAGTTAAATTCTACCTTGGTCGGCTTTGGCAGTACTTTATCGCGCGTGGATGTCGACATCCACCATGGCGGCGAACACACCTTCGCCAAGTTTAATGCGATCTATTTACTCGATGGCCGCGAGTTATTCGACTTGCATGCTACGGTTGAACACGCCAATCCCAATGGTCGCACTATCGAAAACATTCGCTGCATTATTGCAGATCACGCTAAAGCGGTTTTTAACGGCCGCATTCATATTCATCGTGACGCGCAAAAAGTTTTGGCTGAACTCAATAATCGCAATTTGTTGTTATCCGATCACGCCGAGATTAATACTAAACCCGAGCTGGAAATTTACGCCGACGATGTGAAGTGTGCCCATGGCGCCACGATTGCGGCTATGGATGAACAGGCACTCTATTATTTGCAGTCGCGCGGCGTTGATAGAAGCAAGGCGCAGGTAATGTTGAGCTTTGGTTTTATTAATGAACTGGTCGATCAAATGCCTAATCAAATATTGGCGGAGTGGTTGCGTCCGCAGTTGCGTCAGCGTTTTTCCCAAATGGAAGTGAGTTAGTTTTATATGACTTTTGATGTAGAAGCCATTCGCCAGCAGTTTCCGATTTTGTCGCGAAATATTGATGGCGCGCCTTTGGTGTACCTTGATAATGCGGCCACTACGCAAAAACCTCAGTGCGTAATTGACGCTATTGTCGACTATTACAGTCACTGCAATTCTAATGTCCACCGCGGTGCCCACCGTCTGGCTGATGAAGCCACGACTAAATTTGAAAATGCCCGCGATATTATCGCCGGTTTTTTAAATGCAGCGTCACGCAATGAAGTTATCTGGACTTCGGGCACCACCGAGGGCATCAATATCGTTGCTAACGGTATTGCCCAGCGCCTGAAGGTCGGCGATGAAATACTGGTCACCGAGATGGAGCATCATGCCAACTTGGTCACTTGGCAGCAGGCCTGTAAGCGTAGCGGCGCCACTTTAAGGATTGCGCCTATTAATGATGATGGCGAGCTAATTGTCTCGGCGTTTAATGATTTGCTCTGTGCAAAAACTCAGTTTGTGGCACTGCCACAAGTATCCAATGCTCTGGGTACGATTAACCCTGTTGTTGAGTTAATAATCAGCGCTAAAGCAGTTGGTGCGCTGGTGTTAATTGATGGTGCTCAGGGTATTGCCCATGGCGCGGTCGATGTGCAAGCGCTGGGTTGCGATTTCTATGTTTTTTCTGGCCATAAGTTATTTGGTCCTACCGGCACAGGTGTGCTTTGGGGACGCGAGTCCTTATTGGCCGATTGGCCTGTGTGGCAAGTGGGTGGCGAGATGATTTTATCGGTTAGTTATCAAAGTGCCGAGTGGAATTTACTGCCTTATCGCTTAGAGGCAGGCACCCCAAATATTGCCGGTATTGTAGGCTTGGGCGCGGCGGTTGAGTGGTTTTCAAGCCTGGATACAATCGCTCTTAAAGCTCATGAAACTGCGCTTTTATCGCATGCCACTGTTTTGGCTGACGCATTTGATGGTTTGACTATTGTCGGACGTGCAAAGAATAAAACCGGTGTACTCAGTTTTTTGCTGGACGAAGGGCATCCGGCCGATGTCGGTTTTTTACTCGACCGTCAGGGCGTTGCCATTCGCACCGGTAATCACTGTGCAGAACCACTGATGAAACGTTTGGGCGTGCCTGGCACTGCTCGGGCTTCATTTTCTATTTACAATACCTTGGCCGAGGTGGAGCAATTGTTTACCGCCTTGAACAAGGTCAAAGCCATGCTGGCTTAAGGACGAGATAATGACAGTCACAAGTTTTGATCCGAATGCTGAGACTATCAGCATGACTGCAACAGCTCAGGGCTATTTTATTAAAAAGTTGGCCGCAGAAAGTAAAAAAGGATCCGATAAAATCATCCGGCTGAGCACTAAAAAGTCAGGCTGCACTGGTTATGCTTACGTGCTCGACTTTGTCGACGGCCCAGAAGAAAATGACGACCAGGTCGAAGCCGCCGCAGGTATTACTCTGTCGGTCGCTGTCGATGCTTTAAAGATGTTGCGTGGTACCGAGATCGACCTAGTCACCGAAGGTATTAATAAAGTAATCAAGTTTAACAACCCCAATGTCACTGCTGAGTGCGGTTGTGGAGAGAGCTTTAGTGTCAGCTGATTGCTGTTCAAGCAGCTAGTTAACAGATAAATTGAATTGAGTTTGGTATATAGAGTTAAAATGACTTCTTAAAATATTTGTGCATTTACTCCACTCATGGGAGTTGTCCTAGGGCTGACTCAGCCAGAAGGTCAGCACATCTATGTAAGCTCAAACACCGCCTCGGTTTTAGCGCGGAAAGCAGAGTTTTTCCCTGATGGCTCTTTGCATTTCCTCCGTCCATGGAGGTCCACCCGTTCTTAGTAATATATAGAGAATTAGTAGGTAAAAAGCACCATGCAACAAAATATGGCTGTGACTCAGCGCGACTGCCCTGTTCGGCGTGTACCCCAAGGTGGCTTTGAGGTTATTCCTGAGGGACAGTTTGTCTCTATTAAACAGTCCTTGGGCGGCAATTACACCGTCACTTGGCAGGGTAATATGTATCGTATTGACGGTACAGATGCCGACGCTATTGGCGCTGAGCCTGAAGTATTAAAGTTTTCCGATAACGGCTCGGGCGAAATTCTAGAAGATCAGGTTTGGCAAGCTCTAGATACTATTTATGACCCAGAGATTGCCTCAAGTCTTGTGGCTATGGGGTTGATTTATGCTGTGTCGCTGGATCAAAACTTGGGTGGTGTTGATATTCAAATGACTCTAACCGCGCCGACCTGTGGTATGGGACCAGTGCTGGTAGGCGATGTTGAATATCGCTGTGGCAAAGTCCCAAATGTGAACTCGGTAAAAGTTGAATTGGTGTTTGATCCCCCGTGGCACAAAGACATGATGACCGAAGAGGCTCAGCTCGAGGCCGGGTTGTTCTTTTAGCTTTAGGGTATAAAGATGGATTTGATGCGGCAGTCATAGTACACAGACATGATGCTAGACGAGGCCCAGCTCGAGGCCGGGTTGTTCTTTTAGTATTCATGCACAAGGCTGAGTTTGATCCGGCGTTCATGGCATAAAGACATGATCCTAGATCTTGCTCAGCTTGAAGCAGGGCTGTCCTTCATAAGTCGAAGTTGGGCTGTTATTTTAAAACAGAGGTTTGATTATGCCGTTGGCAACAACAGAAGATATCCTAGAAGATCTTGCATTTTTTGACGACTGGGAAGAGCGTTACAAGTACATAATCGATCTTGGCAAGGGGCTTCCTGCAATGAGTGAGAGGCTGCACACCCCCGAGCGCTTGGTCAAAGGTTGTCAGAGCAGTGTTTGGATTGACGTGGGGCGTGACGATGACCTTTTACTATTTCTGGTCGATTCTGATGCATTTATTGTACGTGGCTTGCTGGCATTGGTGATGGCCGCTTACAGCGGTAAAACTGCAGCTGAGATTGTCGCTTTCGATATATCCTCGTATTTTCAGCAGTTGGATCTTGAACGCCACCTGAGTCCCACCCGTGGCAATGGCCTCAAGGCCATTGTTGCCCGCATACAAACGATTGCCAAGGCAGTAGTCGCTGCTGCGTAAGCTGTTCTACATTGGTCTAATAGCGTATAATTTGCGCCTGATATTTTTCCTGTCTCTCGGCTGGGCTTCTTTTAATAGTGAAGGTCCAGTAAGAGCAGTTTTAAAAGGGCGCTGAAGTTTGCGCTCGCTAACTTTACAGCGGAGTTCCGAATGACCCTTGAACGCACCTTATCCATAATTAAGCCCGACGGCGTCGCCAAAAATATTGTCGGTGAGGTTATCAGTCGCTTTGAAAAAGACGGTCTGCGCGTTGCCGCTGCAAAAATGCTGCTGCTAAGCGAAGTTCAGGTAGCGGATTTTTATGCTGAGCATAAAGGTCAGCCTTTCTTTGACGGTCTGTTGGCCTTTATGTCGTCGGGTCCCGTTTTAGTTCAGGTTTTAGAGGGTGAAAACGCTATTACTCGCAATCGTGAGATTATGGGCGCGACTAATCCGGTGGATGCTGCCAAAGGTACCATACGCGCCGATTTCGCCGAGGCGACCGGTCGTAATATAGTCCATGGTTCTGACTCACCAGAGTCGGCTAGACGTGAGATCGATTTTTTCTTTGCCGGCGATGCGCTAATCGCTTGAGCCATATCTTGAATCTTTTAAACGTTATTGAGGTCTATTGTGGCTGAACCATCCTTGGCAGTTGACGCTGCTCTAAATATCCAAAGTGCCAGGGATTCGGCTGCCGAAGCACCAACAGTGGTCCTTAAAGTTAATTTGCTTGGCTTAAATCATCAAAAGCTGGTCAGTTTCTTTGAATCAATCGGCGAGAAAAAGTTTCGAGCTGCACAAGTATTAAAATGGATTCATCAGTTGGGGGTCATCGATTTTGACGCTATGACCAACATCAGCAAAGGGTTGCGGGAAAAGCTTAAACGCACAGCGACGCTTGAATTACCGGAAATTATCCAGCAACTTGATTCAAAAGACGGCACCCGCAAGTTCTTGATTCGTGAGTCCGGTGGTAGTGTAATTGAGACTGTGTATATTCCTGAGGGTAACCGCGGTACTTTATGTGTGTCGTCGCAAGTGGGATGTGCACTTGATTGCAGTTTTTGTATGACCGGTAAACAGGGCTTTAGTCGCGACTTAGACGCCTTCGAAATTATTGGGCAGGTGTGGTTGGCGGCAAAATCGTTTGGTCAGTTTGGCGAAGATCGCCCGCGCAAGATCACCAACGTGGTGATGATGGGGATGGGTGAACCGCTGCTTAACTTCGATAATGTAGTCGATAGCATGAATATCATGATGCACGACAACGCTTATGGAATATCTAAGCGCCGCGTTACTTTGAGTACATCTGGCGTTGTGCCTGCGCTGGACCGTTTGGGCGACTACACCGACTGCTGCCTTGCCATATCTTTGCATGCGGCTAATGATGAACTGCGCAATGAGCTGGTGCCCATCAATAAGAAGTATCCGATTGCGATGCTATTGGAATCGGCTCAGCGTTATATCGAAAAAACGCCCGATAATCGCCGCAAAATTACTATCGAATACACATTGATCGATCATGTTAATGACCGTATGGAACACGCGGTGGAACTTGCTGATCTCCTGCGGGATGTCCCAGTTAAAATTAACTTGATACCGTTTAATCCGTTTAACTTGTCGAATTACAAGCGCGTCAGCAATAATCAGCTGCACCGTTTTAGGGATTATTTAATTGAGCAGGGGTATATTGTTACAGTGCGCACTACTCGTGGCGACGATATCGACGCCGCTTGCGGTCAGTTAGCGGGTCAAGTGAATGATCGAACGCGTCGCAGTGAGCGCTATAAGGCTAAGTTTGAAGAAGAGCAAGCGATTAAAATTATTACCCCAGAGTAATAATTCCCATAAAAAATGATTAAGGCCAGGTTATGCATGCTCAGATATTAATTGTTGTTGTCAGTGCTTTGTTTTTATCCGCCTGCATCAACACCATAGATGGTGTGCAGGTACGAGAGATCGACCAGAGCAAAGTGCTGTCGAATGAAGTTGCTTTGGGTATGGCATATTTCGGCAAAGGTGATCGCGAGGGCGCGCAAATCCATTTCGAAAAAGCCCTTAAGATCGATAAAAAATCGCATGAGGCGATCAACGGAATGGGCTTGGTGTTTCAGTATGAAGGTGAGTCAGAACTGGCCGAAGAATATTTTAAACGCTCGTTAAAATTGCGACCTGACTTTGCCCAGGGACATAATAACTACGGCAGTTTTTTGTTTAGCAGTAAACGCTTTGAAGACGCCTACAAGGAATTCACAATAGCCGCCAGTTTTATTAACTACCGAGGGCGTGCAGGGGCCTTAACTAATCTTGGCCGTACGGCGTTAATGCTCGATCGGCCAGAAAAAGCTGAGGCGTCTTTTGAACATGCTGTTAAGCTTAACCCACGAGAATCGCTGGCATTGATCGAATTAGCAGAAATATATTTCAAACAAGAGAACTACTCCGCCTCAAAAAAGAATCTTGATCAGTTTGATCGGGTCGCTCGCCAAAGTGCTCGTAGTTTGTGGTTGGGTATTCGCATTGAACGAATTTTTGGCAATAAAGACAAAGAAGCTAGTTATGCGCTGGCATTAAAGAATTTACACCCCTACTCGAAAGAGTATTTGAACTATAAGAAATCGCTATAACATGACTGACAATAACACTACTACTCCTGTTGTTACTCCCGAACTCAACAACAATACCTCGTCACTGCCATCTCCTGGTGCGGTATTACGCTTGAACCGTGAAAATTCCTCACTTTCTCAGGAAGATGTTTCGATTGCACTTAATGTCACTGTCAGTAAAGTGAAAAGTCTAGAGGCGGATGAATTTGAAAAAATGCACTCGGAGCCCTTTACACGTGGTTATCTGCGTAGTTACGCGAAATTACTAAAAATTGATGGCGAGAGTTTGATTGCTTGCTATGACCAATATGTGGGAGTGTCTTCAGTGGCGGTCACATTGAGTGATGATAAACACTGTAAGGATGAAGCTGACAACAGTACAGGCTTAGGCAAATATTTATTGATTGCATTATTGCTGTTTGCTGCCGCTTGGTTTGTTTGGGAAGGGCTTAAGGGCTCACCAGTTGAGGTTAACACGGCTGTAGTTGTATCGAATGTCGACGATCAGCTTGAAATGCTTGGCGAGTTCGGCTCTGACGAAACCGTGATAGCTGTTGTTAGCACTGACAGTGCAGCCGTCACCGAAGCTGCCGCGGTGCAGGTAGAAATCGCGCCGCCAAACGTACAGACTCTAGATACACTTAAATTCGTTTTTTCTGACGAGTGCTGGGTGGAGGTCACTGATTCATTCGACGATGTGCTTTTTGCCGATGTTAAGCAAAGTGGTGAAATATTAGAGTTACAAGGTGTGGCGCCTTTTAACGTAATATTGGGCAATGCTGGCGCGGTCAAGTTAACCATAAACGATGAACCTGTTAACAGCCAACCCAAGAGTGGTCGAAAAACCATGAAATTCACTGTTGAGGCTATTAATTAAAAACAGTAACAGTGCTGATTTTCGAGTTTAGTTTAGGCGGTCAACCTATTAACAGGTACAAATATGCAATTTGAATCTCCGATAAAGCGCCGTAAAACTCGCCAGATTATGGTCGGTAATGTTCCTGTCGGTGGTGGTGCGCCTATCTCTGTACAAAGTATGACTAATACCGAGACCTGCGATGTTGCCGCGACGGTGGGTCAAATTATACGCATTCAAGAAGCTGGTGCCGATATTGTTCGTGTTTCTGTGCCGAGCATGGAGGCCGCCGAAGCCTTTGGAAAGATTCGCAAACTGGTCGATGTGCCGCTGGTAGCCGATATTCATTTCGATTACCGTATTGCACTTCGTGTGGCCGATCTCGGGGTCGACTGCTTGCGTATCAACCCCGGTAATATTGGTCGAGATAAACGTATTCGCGCTGTGGTCGATAAAGCTAGAGATTTGAATATTCCTATTCGCATCGGCGTTAATGCCGGCTCGCTTGAAAAAGACATTCAGAAAAAATACGGTGAGCCTACACCCGATGCTCTAGTCGAGTCAGCGCTGCGCCATGTTGAGTTGCTGGATAAATACGATTTTCAAAACTTTAAAGTCAGTGTCAAAGCATCAGACGTATTTATGGCTGTGGCCGCCTATCGAAAATTGTCTGAACAGATCGAACAGCCTTTGCATCTTGGTATTACCGAGGCCGGTGGCTTGCGAGCCGGAACGGTGAAGTCTTCGGTCGGTTTAGGCATGCTGCTAATGGATGGCATTGGCGATACTTTACGGGTGTCACTTGCGGCCGATCAAATCGAAGAAGTGAAGGTCGGCTGGGATATGCTGAAGAGCTTAAAGCTACGCAATAAGGGCGTGAACTTTATTGCTTGTCCTAGTTGTTCGCGCCAGAACTTTGATGTTATTAGCACTATGAATGAGCTTGAACAGCGCGTTGAGGATATCAAGGTGCCGCTGGATGTGGCGGTCATTGGCTGTGTAGTCAACGGTCCTGGTGAAGCGAAAGAGGCCGACCTGGGCCTAGCTGGTGGTTCGCCCAGCAATTTGGTTTATGTAGATGGTAAGCCAAGTCAAAAGTTTACTAATGAAAATTTGGTCGATAAATTAGAAAGTTTAATTCGAACTAAAGCGACTGAAAAACAACTGCAGTTGGAAAAAGACGAAGCCAATATTATCCTTCGGGTGTGATGGCTATTCCTAGCGGGATTTTGCTTTCGGCATATCCTAGGGACCTATATTTGATGTTCAATAGAGCCAGTCTTGCACTGGCACAGTTCATATTGAGCGACTATTTAGGCCATGCTTGATAAGACAAAAATAAAAGAATAGAAACTCTATGGCTCAGAAAAAATTACAATCCATTCGGGGTATGAACGACTTATTACCCACCGAATCTGCCAGATGGCAGTATTTGGAAGCCACTGTTGCTGATATTCTTGGTCGCTATGGTTACAACGAAATTCGTTTCCCGATTGTTGAAAGTACGGATTTATTTAAGCGCTCTATCGGTGAAGTGACTGATATAGTCGAAAAAGAGATGTACACTTTTGATGATCGCAATGGCGACAGTCTTACCATGCGCCCTGAGGGTACTGCGAGTTGTGTGCGTGCCTGCGAACAAAACGGCTTGCTTTATAATCAGGTGCAGCGCCTTTGGTATATGGGGCCAATGTTTCGTTACGAGCGTCCGCAAAAAGGTCGTCTGCGTCAGTTTCATCAAATTGGCATCGAAACCTTTGGTATCGAGGGCCCGGATATCGACGCCGAGCTTTTGTTGATTACCGCACGTTTATGGCGTGAATTGGGGATTGATTCGGCGGTTACTCTGCAGTTGAATTCACTCGGTAATATCGAGTCTCGCGCTGCTTTTAAACAGGCGCTGGTAGCATATCTAAGCGAGCGCAAAGATCAGCTTGATGCCGACAGTCAGCGCCGTTTAGAAAGTAATCCGCTGCGGATTTTAGACAGTAAAAATACCAGCACCCAAGCGCTTCTTGATGATGCGCCCGTGTTGCTAGATTACCTAGATGATGATTCGCGCCAGCATTTTGATACACTCCGTCAGCTGTTGGACGCTGCCGGTATTAAGTATGTAGTTAATCCACGCTTGGTTCGTGGCCTCGATTATTACGGCAAGACCGTTTTTGAGTGGGTTACCGACAAGCTCGGCGCTCAAGGCACCGTTTGTGCGGGTGGCCGTTACAACGGCTTGGTTGAACAGTTGGGCGGCAAACCAACACCAGCCGTTGGCTTTGCCATGGGGATCGAACGTTTGGTACTTTTGCTGGAAGAGCTGGACGCACTGCCCGAAGGCTTGCAGCAGAATGTTGATGCTTTTTTAATGGTTGTTGGTAATGTTCAAATCGATGCGATAAAAGTGGCCGAGCAATTGCGCAACGACATGCCTCACTTGCGTTTGCAGACACACTGCGGCGGTGGAAATTACAAAAGCCAGATGAAAAAAGCCTTAAAAAGTGGAGCTAGTGTAGCGCTGGTTCTGGCTGAAGGTGAGACCGCAGCTGGTGAGATTACGCTGAAGTATTTAACTGAGCAGAAACCTCACAAGACTGTTGCCTGGACAGATTTGGCTGCAGAATTAGTGAACAGTTAACGGATATATAATTGAATAACTGCCAGCTAGCTGGCTCCTAATAAAAAATTTGCCAATAATTGGCCGTATTAAGGACATTGATATGAGTGCGCACCTAACCGAAGAAGAACAGCTTGAAGCCCTAAAACGCTGGTGGAAAGATAATGGTAAAAACACCGTAGCGGCAGTAGTTGTGGCCGTGGTAGGTTACTTTGGCTTTGAATTCTGGCAGGAAAATACTCGCTTAGCTGCCGAAACGGCATCTGATAAATATCAAACTTTAATCGAGTCTGTTGTAGTCGCACCGGGTCAGTCGCTTTCTGATGTGCAAAGAGCCACTGCGGTGAGTTTGGCGGGCGAGCTAAAATCTGAAGCGCCTAGTAGTTTTTATGGCCAAAGTGCGGCGCTCTTTATGGCTAAGATGGCAGTTGAAGCTGAGCAGTTAGACAAGGCCGAGGCTGAATTGCAATGGTTGTTGGCTCAAAATCCAGAGCGGGCGATCGAATTGACTACTCGCTTGCGCCTGTCGCGAGTGCAGGCTGCAGCCGAAAAACATGATATGGCGTTGGCGACTCTAACCAGTGTCGAACCTGGTAGTTTTGCGGCTAGTTATGCCGAAGTACGGGGCGATATTTTGCTTGCCCAAGGCAAGCCGGACCAGGCACGTGCCGCCTACCAATTAGCACTCAAGTTAAACGCCGATACCGGTTCGGATCAGGACCGCTTGTTAGAGTCTAAAGTCAATGATCTAACCTCGGCGTTAACGGTATCGGTAGAGCCGTTGGCCGCGGTTGAGGTACAGCAATGACTCCTGCTGTAAAACGCGCAGCTCTTATTGCTCTGGTGACGGCATCGAGCCTAGTCACTTCGGCTTGTTCGCTGTTTGATACCACTCCTGATCATCTTAAGCCGATGGAACTGGAGTCTTTCGAGCGGTCTGCAAAACTCAAACGTATTTGGTCTTCAGGGGTTGGTGCTAGCCAAGACGTACGTTATGTACGTATGAGCATTGGGACTGACGGTGAGACTTTGTTTGCCTCCGATATTAAAGGTCAGGTCAATGCCTTTAATCGTTTTAACGGCAAGCGATTGTGGCGCACCGATTTAGATCAGGATCTTAGCGCTGGCGTCGGGGTTGGTTTTGGCATCGCTTTACTGGGTAGCTATAGTGGCGAAGTTATTGCCCTTAGTAGCGACTCTGGTGCAGAGTTATGGCGCACACAGCTTTCCAGTGAAATATTATCGGCGCCACAGAGTAACGGTAAGTATGTGGCCGTGCAGACCCAAGACAGTAAAATTTACGGTCTCGACGCCAAAACTGGCGAGCAGCTCTGGCACTACGAAAACCCGATGCCAAAACTGACCTTGCGCGGTACAGCAGCGCCGGTAATAACGGATACGGCCGTTTACGCCGGTTTTTCGAACGGCAAGCTAATGGCCTTTAATCCGGCCAATGGTTTATTGTTGTGGGAGAAACGCATTGCCTCCTCCAAAGGTCGCACCGACCTTGAGAAGGTTGTCGATATTGATGGTACTCCACAGTTAGTTGACAGTATTCTGTATGTCGCCAGCCTCAATGGTCGTGTCACCGCAGTGAGTCGCGGCGATGGTCGTCCACTGTGGGCTAAAGATATTTCTAGTCATCAGCCCGTCGCTGTCTCTGGAGGTCTGTTGTTTTTGTCGACGGCAAACGACGAAGTGCTGGCCTACCAAGCCTCTAGTGGTCTAGAACTTTGGCAGAACGATCAGTTACAGCGTCGCACTATCACTGGTCCTCAAGTATTAGGTAACTATGTTGCGGTGGTGGATTTTGAAGGCTACCTTCACTTGTTGAATAAGAGTGATGGTGACTTTGCCTACCGTACCAAGGTAGACGGCAATGGCGTTAATGCCGCGATGGTCAGTATTGATGACCTGCTCTATATTCTCGGTAATAATGGTAATTTGATGGCGTATAAAATCGTCGATTAATGCCTTTTACTGTTAAAAATGGCCGCCTCTGTGCAGACAGGGGCGGCCATTTTTCGTACAATGCCGCCATCTGCCCGTTAATCTGGCCTTTGAATTTTTGAGTTAAGCTACATGATCCCAGTTATTGCTTTGGTCGGACGACCAAACGTCGGAAAATCTACTCTTTTTAACCGTCTTACCCAATCGCGTGATGCGTTGGTGGCCAACTACTCGGGACTCACTCGCGACCGCAAGTACGGCGAAGCCGAGACCGAAGGGCGTAAATATATTGTGATCGACACCGGCGGTATTAGCGGTGGTGAAGAGGGTATTGACGAATTGATGGCAGAACAGTCTCTGCAGGCGATCGATGAAGCCGATATTGTCTTATTTATGCTCGATGCGCGCGCCGGTTTAACACCTGCCGACAGCATGATTGCCAAGCATTTGCGTGTGCAGGGTAAGAAAACGTTCTTAGTTGCCAACAAAATTGACGGTCAAAATCCCGATGTGGCGCTGGCACCGTTTTATGAGCTGGGTCTAGGCCAGCTGTTTGCCACCACCGTTACCCACGGTAAGGGTGTGAAGCAGATGATGGAGGCGGTATTGTCCGCCGTTCCTGATCATGAAACTGGTGAAAACCAAGGTGCGGCCACCGGTATTAAAATGGCTATTATCGGCCGTCCCAATGTCGGTAAATCGACTCTGGTTAACCGCATGCTAGGAGAAGACCGAGTTGTGGCCTTCGATCAGCCTGGTACAACTACCGACAGTATTTATATTAATTACGAGCGCTTCGGTGAGGCCTACACTATTATCGATACCGCCGGTATTCGGCGCCGCAAAAATATCACCGAGGCGGTAGAGAAATTCTCCATCGTTAAAACCCTTAAAGCCATCGACGATGCCAATGTGGTTATTTTGTTGATGGACGCTAGCGAAGGTATTGTCGAGCAAGATCTGCATCTGCTCGGTAATGTTATCGATGCCGGCCGCGCTCTGGTAATAGCCCTGAACAAATGGGACGGGCTCGAAAGTGAAGCTAAAGACTTTATCGCGAAAGAATTGGATCGTCGTCTGCAATTTGTGGATTTTGCCGATATTCACCAGATCTCGGCTCTGCACGGAACCGGTGTTGGCCACCTTTACGAGTCGGTTGAGAAGGCCTATAGCTCGGCCACTGATAAACTGACTACTAACCATTTGACCCGTGTTTTAGAAGATTCTATCAGTATTCACCAGCCGCCTATGGTCAATGGTCTGCGTATTAAGCTACGTTATGCCCACGCTGGTGGTATGAACCCGCCCATTATTGTGATTCACGGCAATCAGACAGGTTCGGTTCCCGCGCACTACAAACGCTACTTAGAGAAATCTTTTCGTCGCGCTCTAGACTTACATGGCACGCCTATTCGAGTCGAGTTTAAAAGCAGCGAGAATCCTTACGCCGGGCGTACCAATAAGCTCAAAGAACGTCTGCTGGCGAAGAAAAAGCGCATTAAAGTACCCCCTAAAAAAGCCTCACTTAGCAAGAGTGTGGGCACTAAGTCTTCACCGCATAAATTTTCTGGCAAAAAAGTACCCGGCAAGAAAAAAGATGTACCGTTTCGCACTAAACGACGATAGCGATTAGCTTATCGTTAGTAGCTTTTTTTAATTTTTAGATGGGGCCTGCGGGCCTCATCTGCCTTTTGTATATCTCGAGTATCTTTGTTTATGTCTTCTACAGACTCACCCTCCACAGGCTCTCTCACTAGCGAGCCTGCCGTTACTTTTTCATCGCTCGGCTTAGTTGAACCGCTGCTGCGTGCTATCGCCGACAAGGGCTATGAAACTCCATCCCCGATTCAAACGCAGGGCATTCCAGCGGTACTGACTGGCGCCGATGTTATGGCCGCCGCGCAAACAGGCACCGGTAAAACGGCTGGTTTTACTTTACCACTGCTACAGCGTCTGGCTGAGAGTGCGCTGGAAGGCGCTAAGGTTAAGCCCAATCATGTGCGGGCACTGGTTTTAACGCCGACCCGCGAGTTGGCGGCGCAAGTGCAAGAGAGCGTTAAAGATTACAGTCGTCACTTGCCGCGAGTAAAATCTGCAGTGGTATTTGGCGGCGTTAAAATCAATCCGCAGATTGCCTTTATGCGTGGCGGTGTCGATGTATTAGTTGCCACCCCAGGTCGCTTGTTAGATCTGTATCAGCAGGGTGTGGTGAAATTTAATCAGCTTGAAGTGCTTATTCTAGACGAAGCTGATCGCATGTTGGATATGGGTTTTATTCGCGATATTAAGCGCATTATGTCGCTGTTACCGCAACAGCGTCAGACCTTGCTTTACTCGGCGACGTTTTCCGGCGAAATTCGCACGCTGGCCAAGGGCATGCTGAAGAGCCCAGTGCAGGTGGATGTTAGTCCGCGTAACAGCACTGCTCCGAGTGTGACGCAATGGTTGCATCCAGTCGATAAATCAGAAAAAACTGCACTGCTCTGTCATCTGATGAAAAAGCAGGATTGGCAGCAGGTATTGGTTTTTACCCGCACTAAACACGGTGCCAATAATTTGGTTAAAAAGCTTGAAAAAGCGGGTCTAAGCGCCGCCGCCATCCACGGCAATAAAAGCCAGGGTGCACGTACTCGCGCTTTGGCCGATTTCAAAAAAGGTGAAGTACGGGCACTGGTGGCTACCGATATCGCTGCGCGTGGATTAGATATCGAACAGTTGCCACAAGTAGTGAACTTTGAATTGCCAAGCGTGGCGGAAGACTATGTCCACCGCATAGGTCGGACCGGTCGCGCGGGTGCCAAAGGAAAGGCAATTTCACTGGTGTGTGCCGATGAAGCTAAACAATTGGCAGGCATTGAACGCTTGATTAAGGGCGTTATTAAACGCGAAATGGTCGATGGTTTCGAGCCGGATCATCGTGTGCCTAGTTCCAATTTAAAGGCTCAGCCTGGAGAGAAATTTGTAAACAAACCCGGCGGTAATAAACCGGCTAATGGTAGTCGTCGTCCACGTAAACCTGGCTCAACTAGTCAGGGACGAGCCAAACCGACAAACCCTGGACAGCGTCGAAACAGCACTGGAAAAAGTTAAACACCGGTGAATAATCTAGTTGTTATAGCTATTTGTTTGACGGCGGGGCTGGTACTGCAAAGGTTGCGGCGCTTGCCTGAAAATACCGCTCAAGTTCTCAATCATTACGTTATCAATATTGCGTTGCCAGCATTGGTCTTGGCTGAACTGCCTAAATTAAGCATCAATACTGATGTAGCTATCCCGCTTATGTCGAGTTGGGCTGCCATGCTTTTAAGTGTGGTTGTCGTGCTGTTACTGATGAAAATCCTTCATTGGAGTCGTGAAGTTAGCGCTGTGATGTTGCTGTTGGTACCGCTTGGAAATACCTCCTTTGTCGGGTTTCCGATGGTTGAAGCCTTGCTCGGGGAGCAAGCATTACCCTATGCGATTATCTACGATCAGCTAGGCAGTTTTGTGGCTGTTTCGACTTACGGTATGCTGGTACTGGCTTACTACAGTGGCGGCTCGATTTCGCCGAGCTTACTGGCAAAAAAACTGCTCAGTTTTCCGCCTTTCATTGCCGTAATAATGGCCGCATTTCTAATAGGGCGAGAATACCCTATTTGGTTGTATGAGGCGCTCGCGCGTATAGGCTCCAGTCTTGTGCCTGTGGTGATGGTGGCGGTGGGGTTGCAGTGGCGCCTGCGATTTGATCGCGCCTATTTACTGCCGCTGTCGCTGGCGCTTACATTGAAGTTATTATTGATTCCTGCACTTTTGTGGTTGGCGATGTCGAGTTTGCAAGTCACTGGTTTGGCGGCACAAACAGCGCTGCTGGAATCGAGTATGCCAGCGATGATTACAGCGGGTGCTCTTCTGGCTAGTCATAATCTAGCGCCACGTTTGGCGTCGACAATTGTCGGTTATGGGCTCTTACTGTCTCTGGCGACAGTGCCTTTATGGTCGATGATTATTTCTTAAGCAATATTTACTTATTTATCTAGCAATCTTGCCCTTCAGTCCCCACAGCTTGTTGCTGTACTAAGATTCTACAGATGTATGACGAGAGGGCGGTCATGGTTATTAGAATATGATTGATAGTGCCCTACAAATTCTCAATATTATCGAGGCTATGTAAGAACGCATCTTAGTTTTAATGACCAGAATATGAACAATAATTAGAGTGCAGATCAGAGTAATATTATGGCGCAGATTTGGGCCGAGCGCGCGGGAATCGATAAAATTTACTGTGTTGCTCTGCAGTATTTAGCTCATATTCTTGCGATAAAAGATGGCAGTCATATTAGTATTAGATCAAAAATTAATTGGCCTCTATGCTGCAATTCAACCTCTGTAAACAGTATTTGACTGTACGCTCAGAAAAACTGAGCATACTTAATATTATGTAGGCGACCCTGGCTTGATTGATATTTTCGCCAAGTAGTAACTTAGACAGATCAGCGAGAAAAGAGAGTAAGCCTCTTAAATGATATTGACTAGTTTACTAACTAAGGCATATTCAGAGCCAATACGCGAGAATAAACAGGCGAGAGGTCATATGAAATAGGAAGTAGCGCGGCGAAGGCCTCTTGGCCGAGATTCTGTCTGTAGCTGATCAGTTTGCTCTAAAACAGACTGATGACTACTTTTTTTCGCTCGTCGACTCCTGTGTGTTTTTGTCTTGCCATGTGCGACAGAAGTGCAGTGCCTCTTTTGCAGGGAGTGCGGCCACATAGTGCCAGCCCTGTAAAGTATCTGCACCAGCTCTTTTAACTAATGCTTCCTGCTCGTTAGTCTCAATACCTTTGGCGCGTACTTTTAAGCCTAGGTTGTGACAAAATTCTGTAATTTGTCCGTAGTATATAGCTGCTAGCTGCTGATCGAAATCTTTCAGTAAAGTATTGTCGATATTGACACCATCTATTTGAATATTAAATAACGCCTGTAAAGTTGAGTGGCGATGGCCATAATCATCGAGAATAATTCTAAAGTTGTTGTCATGAATTTTTTTAATGTTTTTAATAGAGACAGAAGCCCTGTCAATTAATGCATTTTCTTTTATCTCTATTACTATTTGATTAGTGTATTCGCGAAGCGAATCGATAAAACGATCGGTGAATTCTTCTGAATAAAGGAGCTCAGCATTAAAATTAACAAATATCTTAGGTTTGAAGTCTTTTTCTCGCCAAGACTCTATGTCGTCTATCAAGCGGTTGATAATCCACAGGTGGATAACTTCGGCGATACTTCCGCGTTTAACATCTTCTAAGAAATCTGGTTTGCATAGTTCTCCAGAGCTGTTCTCTAAACGAAGTAATGCTTCAACTCCCTCTATTTTTAAGCCGCAGCTTTTTAATATTGGCTGATAGTGTAAATGCAGGTTTCCGGTGAGGATATTTTCAATAAGTGTGTTCTGTGAAGATTTTGTATTCATATTTGTATTTATTTGCGGTTTTAAATTGTGATAGTTGTATTCCCCTAACACGGATAAGTTTTTTGCTAAATCTTCAGCGACTTCACGCTCATTGTTGTAACGGTGACTTACTATAATGAAGGGGCGATAAATAAAAATGCCCATGATAATGATGACAAGTTGAAATAACAGCACGTAAATATTACCGTTACTGACTTGCCAGCTGTTAATAATAGGGGGAGTAATCCAACTGAGGTTGCACTCAATAAATGGCAATGTACCTGTGGCTATTACACAATAGGCTAGTATGAAAGAAATAAGTGGCGTTAATATAAATGGTATAAGTAAGTAGGGATTGAAGATAATTGGTAGACCAAATATCAGTATTTCGCTGATGTTAAAGCAGGCGAATGGGAATGAAATTCTGGCGATTTGGCGAGAGTGTTGATCCTTGGAAAAAAGCAGTATGGCGATAACTAACGATATTGCATTGCCTGCACCACCTATGGCGGAAAATAGATTAAATACATCGCCGATGCGGAAATTATTGACCAGCGGTTGAGCTAAAAAGCTGGTGTCGATTAATAGATTGTAGGTATTGGTGCCGTGAATACCAAAAAACCATAATATTTGTGAACCTAATGTTCTCATAATACCCTGAGTGAAAATAGGGCTGTTATTTAGAGTTTCAAAGAGCGGGCTTAGTATTGACTTTATAGCAGGGCTAAAGCCAAACACGAGTGCAGATACAAAAAAGAACGTCAGTGTATAGGGAAGAATGAAATTCAGATGCAGGCGCAAATGGTCACTGATCGCACGACTAATGACGTAGTCGAAGTTAAACTTGCGACGCAGCAGGCAGAGTATAGAGATCATCATAAAGGGTAGCAGCATGGCGTAGGGCTGAAAGCCAAAGAACCCGCCCTGAAGTATATGGCCGCTGTCGATCAGTTGGTTATTAGCAGTAATAAAACAAGCCAGGCCAAGAATACTGCAGGCAATGGGCTGTAGTTGATAGTTTTTACCAAGATGGAAACTGAGCGAGATTAAAATGGCCAGTGGGAATAGTGAATAAACACTGCGGTGGGTCGCTTGCAGGTGCAGTAATAGTGAGTTGTCGGTTGAGTAGCCTAAAATACTCGTTAACAGGGCGCTGCCAAGTGTTAGTACCGAGATTAGAATCAGGTAGGGGATAAGTGCAATAAATGATTCGCGCACTGATTGCACCACCATATTGTTGCTGATGCGCTGAGCTATAGAGATTTTTCTGTACCGCATAATGTTCAGCCTTAAAGCCTGTGTTAGAGCGATAAAAACTACTATTATTCAGTATAGGCAAAACCGCCGGAAAGGCGGTTTTTAGAGCTATTTAGATCACATATAGAAGAGGTCTGTGCTAGCTTTGGTGCCAAAAAGGCTGGCCAATAGTCGGAGTGCTGGGAGCGGCGGTTTGTCGCTTTAACATTAAGCCCGATAGATAAGCTTTACGCCCGGCATCAATGGCACTGGCGAAGGCGCCAGCCATTAAGGCGGGTTCCTGCGCGCGGGCGACAGCCGTGTTGAGTAATACAGCATCAAAACCCATCTCCATAGCCTCACAGGCCTGCGAGGGGGCGCCTATACCTGCATCGACGATTAGCGGTGTATTGGGTAATCGTTCGCGCAGAGTTTTGAGGGCGTAGCGATTGAGTAGGCCTTGCCCTGTGCCAATCGGTGCGCCCCAGGGCATCAGTACCTGACAGCCTGCATCTAACAGGCGCTGGCACAAAATTAAATCATCGGTACAGTAAGGCAGCACCTTAAAGCCACGCTTGATCAATTCGGCGGCTGCCTCTAATGTTTTGAAGGGGTCGGGTTGCAGGTTGTATTCATCGCCGATTACTTCCAGTTTTATCCAGTCAGTCTCGAACAGCTCGCGCGACATCTCTGCGGTGTTAACCGCCTCTTTTACTGATTTGCAGCCGGCGGTATTGGGCAGCAAGTGGGTGTTGCTGTCTTTTATGTACTGCCAAATCGCATCACCATTTTTGTCTTCAGGATTTTGGCGGCGCAGCCCCAGAGTGACCATATCGGTGCCGGAGGCGGTGATGGCATCGCGCATCAACTGTGGCGAATTGTAGAGCGCGGTGCCGAGCAGAAAACGGCTGTTAAATGTCTCTCCGTAAAGTGTTAACGGGTCGTTTGTCATTATTTTAGCCTCCGCCTACTGGGCGCACTATGTCAATCATATCGCCGTCGTTCAGCGCTGTATCAAGGTAGCGGTTGCGCGGTACAAAATCTCCGTTAATAGCGGCCGCCACTTTTTTATCACCATAGCCCCAACGGCTAATCGCGGAGGCTAAAAAAGTGTGGGCTGCCAGATGTTCGGTTTCGCCGTTATGGCTGACTTCAATAGTATTGCTGTTAGGCATGTTCAGTCTCTGTTGTAGGCTGACTTTGTAATATAGATTGAAAGGGATCTACGTTCTGTTCAATCGTATTGAGTATATTTTCCACCACCACTGGCGCCAATAAATAGCCGTGCCGATAGAGTCCGTTGGCTTTAATGAGACCGTCTTCAACTTCCACTCTAGGCATATTATCCATAAAGGCTGGGCGCAAATTTACCGCCATATTAACAATACGCGCTTCGGCAAAGGCTGGGTTCAAGGTAAAGAGGGCGCTGGATAGTTCCAGGTTCGATTGCAGGCTTATCGGGCTCATATCTTCACTCTCGATCGAGGTGGCACCAAGAACAAATATATTGTCGGGTTTGGGTACTATATAGAGTTGATAGCGCGGGTGCATAAGCCGCACAGGCCGCTGCAGTTGTATCTCTTTGGTGTACACTGATAGCGCTTCACCCCGGACGCCGCGCAGAGGTTGCTCGGTCGAGGCACTGTGTTTGGCGCCAAAGCCGCGGCAGTCAATGCACAGGTCAAAACGATGGCTCTGTCCTTTAGCCTGCAGGATTTTTGCCGAGGGCTGAACGGGGGTGTGCGGATAAAGCTGGCCGCCGAGCGCTTGAATAGCCACTAACAAGCGGTTAAGCAACTGTTGATTGTTGATATGCGCCTCAGGTTCCAGGTATAAACCCTGCTGAAAGCTGTCGCTTAAAGCCGGTTCTAGTTGCTGTATTTGCTGACCATTTAGGCGCTGGTATCCGGTGTTGCCGCCGAGAATATGGTTTAAATCGGCATCGAACTGCTGCAGCTCAGCGGTGTCTTGCGGGTGGGACACGGCAAGACTGCCACGCTGGAAAAAAAAGTCAGATTCTGACGAAGGCTTCTGTTCAAGTTCGGCGATCCATTGGGGCCAGAGTTCCAGCGAGCGCAGACCTATATCGTAGATAGCGCGTTCGGATACTACCGCTTCCGAGAGCGGTGCCACCATACCTGCGGCGGTAAAACCAGCTGCTGCTGAGGGAGTGCTAGTAGAGTGTTCGATACTGCCGGCATCAAACAGCGAGACGTTATGGCCGCGCATGAGTAATTTCCACGCCAACAGCCGGCCCAGTAACCCGGCACCGGCGATGCCGACAGAGTCTTTTTTAACAGTTGTTGTTCGTACTATAGCTGTAGACATAAGTTTCCCACATCAGCGGCGGGAACAGACATTGCCCGAGCGGGCGCATCTTGTTCCCTCCGCGAGCACTAACTCGATCAGGTTCTGCGGGTTCGCTATGAGTTTGTTGCCCTAAAGACCCTTTTTAACGTCTCCGGCACTCAATTCCAAACGATCTCAGCACAGTCGATATCCATAAAAGAATCTATGGATATGCTGGCGCCCCGACAAGTGTGTGTAGTTTAGCAGTACCAAGGAGGCAGAGTAACTCATATCTAAATGATAAAAATTAAGGTGCTAATGAATTGCTCTCACTCCGCACTTCTAAAGATCTAAATAGGCTCGATAGCGCCTGCGAATTTGGCGCACATAATTGACTGGTTCACTGCCGCGCGCATAGCCAAAGCGTGCCTGGCTGTAGTACTTACGTTGAGATAGTAACAGCATCGCTGGTTCGACATGGTCGAACCAGATGTCCGGGTTCAGGCCCTGTTGTTCAGCTAGTCGGCGTGCATCAAATACATGGCCGATACCTGCATTGTATGCGGCGAGGCTAAACCAGAGCCGCTCCTGTGGTGGCAAAGTGGCATCGAAGCGGTCGCGGCACCAAGCCAGATAAGTGACCCCGGCTTCGATGCCTTTTGCGTCACTAAACGGCAGTTTGTAACCCAGTTCGCGGGCCGTGCGGGGCATCACTTGCATAAGCCCGACAGCGCCTACATGCGAGCGGGCTTTGGGGTTGAAGCGACTCTCTTGATACATCTGTGCGGTTATCAGGCGCCAGTCGAACTGGTGCGATGTGGCCGAGTCTTGTACTGTCTTATCGAACGGAGATAGTTTATCGTCGCCGTCGAGGCGCTGGCCCTGATATTTATCGATATTTTTGTCGTCGCTGAAATGCTTGTTTTTAACCACGTTAAAATGATGGCTGCCTTTTTCTTTGGCGAGGTAGCGATTTAGCTGTTGCAGTAGGTTTGAGTTTTCGGGGCGCACGGCCCAAGCGTGGTCATATTTAGGCTCTAATTTAAGCCCGGGTGAGAGCTTATCAATAAAACGTTGCTCTATATTCACCATATGGCTGTCGGCGAGGGTAGCGTCGTAATCACCTCTAGCGACCGCGATTAAAACCTCGGCGGTACTTAAACCTCGTTCAATTTTATGTAGCTTAAATTGATGTCCAGCGGCCTGTAATTTTTCGGCGGTTTGCCAATAGTGTGTGTTAGGTCTTAGGGCCAACGTGCGCCCGGCAAGAGCATCGATAGAGTCTAATGCGGGTTTGTCTGTGGCCGTTACCAGTTGTTCGGCAATTTGGTTGTAAGGGCTGGAGAACAAGATACCGCGCGCGCGGCGACTTTCCGATACTGTCATAGCGGCCGCAATAACATCGCCGCGGCCCTCAAGCAGCCAGTCGATTAAATCAGCTTGTGGCGGCGCTACCACCATTTCTAATTTTAACTTGTGCCGATCGGCAAAGTGGTGCATCAGCTCATAGTCAAACCCCATGAGTTCACCGCGCCATAAAAAATAGCTAGCAGGGCCGTTGCGCGTAATGACGCGCAGTGTTTTGCGGGCGAGTATGCCTTCCCAATCATCGAATAAACGTTTGTCCCAGTCCTGCTTGCTTAAGGTTTCCAGTAAGAAAATATTCAGTGCCTGCAGCAAGTCGGGATTGCTAGGACGCATGGCCCAGGCAATGTTTTGCAGCTCGCTAATTTGGCTGCCGAGTTGATAGTCTTGTCGATAGCTCTGTATTGATTGCAGTAGGTTGCTGTCGATAACCGCGGCGTCGAATTCACCGCTATTAAGTTTGTCCAGTAGTGTGTCGGGGTTGTCACTGCCCTTGAGAATAACAATGTCGAAATTGAGGTCTATATTTTGCTCCAGCAAATCGAGCAGGGTGCCTTGGTAGGAACTGCCGGCAGGAATAGCGACTCGCTTGCCCTGCAGATCATTGATGTCATCGAGTGCGGCGCTGCTGGCCTTGGTAATGATGAATTCTTGACTGCGGTCAAGCGGCAGACTGAAAGCCAAAAATTTTTCGCGCTCAGGCGTCTGGGTTAAATTGTTGACTATTACATCTCCTCGGCCGTCTTGGAGAGCCTCAAAAAGTTCTGCGTAGTCATCGACGTCGACCCACTCGGGGGTGAGGCCCTGTTGCCTGGCAAAACTTTCAATGCTGTGTTGCTGCTCGAACTGTGGTGTGCCATGGCGGGGCAGGCCACCACTGTCTGGATTGTGTAGACGGAGCAAACGTATGACGCCGCGTTTTTTAAGCTCGGCTAGGTCACCGCTAAAAGACTCCGAATGTGTATTGACCACTGTTGTGAAAACTGGCTTTGGGTCGTCGCAAGCGGCGAGTATTGATACCAGTGCCAGCAGTAATATTTTTATGCGCATGTGATTCCCTAGTGTGTAACTGCCTTAGGCAATTTTTTCGACTTTACAGATAATCTTGCCGGAGGCGAGTTGGGTGCTGACGCTATCGCCGCAACTGACATTGGCGGCATCGTAGACAATATTTCCGGCCTTGTCGGTGACCATGGCATAACCGCGTTTAAGTGTATTGAGTGGGCTGACGCTGTCCAGTAGTTCACAAGCTTTCGCCAGTCGTTGCCGCTGTTGCTGCAGGTTGATGTCGGTTTCATGTTGCAAGCGCTGCTGCAGATATTTGAGTTGCTGTTGTAAGTCGTGTAATTTTTCCTGTGGGTGAAAACGGCTCTGGCGCAGTTTTAGTTGCTGCAGTTGCTGTTGTTGTTCATGCAATTCGGACTTAACGGCGCGAGTGAGGCGAATCTCTAAACCATCCAGCTGCTGTGCCCAGCCGTTGATCTTATCACCGGGGTGGCGCAGGCGCGCGCGCAAATGTTCGAGTTTTTGTTGGCTGGCGTCCATTTTACGCCACAGGGCGTCTTCTAGTAATACTTCATGGCCCTCGAAGGCCGCCAGTATTTCTTCGCGGTCGGGGCTTAAAAGTTCGGCAGCCGCAGACGGTGTAGGGGCGCGTATATCGGCGACAAAATCGGCGATGGTAAAGTCGGTCTCGTGGCCGACGGCGCTGATTAGGGGGATTTTACTGGCGAAGATGGCGCGGGCGACCATCTCTTCGTTGAAGGCCCATAAATCCTCCATGGAGCCGCCGCCGCGGCCGACGATAATAGCCTCGATATTGCGCATACGGCAGGCCATATTGATGGCGCGGGCAATTTGCGCCGGGGCGTCGACACCTTGCACAGCCACCGGCAGCACCACTAAATCGATCAGCGGGTAGCGGCGCTCAAATACCGACACCATATCGCGCACAGCGGCCCCAGTGGGGGAGGTGATAAGGGCGACGCGCTTGGGTAGTGTCGGCAGCGGTTTTTTATTATCGCTGGCAAACAGTCCCTCGTCTTCTAGCTTGTGTTTTAGCTCTTCAAAGGCGCGCTGCAGGGCACCGATGCCGGCCTCTTCCATATGTTCGGCTATTAGTTGATAGTCGCCGCGCCCCTCGTACAGGCTGACCTTGCCTCGCAGTAAAACTTGTTGACCCTGCTGGGGGGCAAAACGTACCCGCCCATTGCGGCCTTTAAACATAGCGCAGCGTACTTGGGCCTTGGCGTCTTTAAGGGTGAAGTACCAGTGGCCGGAGGAGGGCTGCGACAGGTTGGATATCTCGCCTTCAATCCACAGTAATGGCAGTTGAGTTTCCAGTAGCATTTTGGCGCGGCGATTGAGCTGGCTAACGGTCAGCACGTCGCGCTCGGAGGCATTTTTTTGAAGTTTTGGCATGCGCCGATTTTAGCCTTTAAAGAGGGCTGGGGTCTAACAGTAAACTTGCTGTTATTGATAAGCCTTAATATTGCCTTGGCAGGGCAGAAACGCTATAATCCCGCGTTAAATTTTAGGCTGGTTATTGGCTGGGCACCTTCTTTTTTGATTTGCGCTGCCATCCCTACGCCCACCACCCATACCTTTGGAGTCTGACGGTATATGTTGCGAATTGCTCAAGAAGCCCTCACTTTTGACGATGTTCTCTTGATCCCAGGTTATTCCTCGGTGACGGCAAAAGATGTGTCTTTGAAAACTAAACTGACGCGCGGCATTGAACTGAATATTCCGCTGGTATCTGCCGCGATGGATACCGTTACCGAGGCGCGCCTGGCTATTTCTATGGCGCAGGAAGGTGGCATCGGCATTATCCACAAGAGCATGACCATCGAGCAGCAGGCCGCGCAAGTATTGGCGGTGAAGAAATTCGAAGCTGGTGTGGTACTCGACCCCATCACTATCGAGTCCAGCGCCAGCATTCGCGAGCTGATTGCTTTGACCAAATACAATCGTATCTCCGGCGTGCCGGTACTCGATAACAGCGATCTAGTCGGCATTGTTACCGGTCGCGATGTGCGTTTCGAGATTAACCTCGACGCATCCGTCGCCAGCATCATGACCCCGAAAGACAAGCTAGTTACCGTGAAAGAGGGGGCCTCGGCGGGCAGCGTGCGCGAGCTGCTGCACAAGCACCGCATCGAAAAAATTCTGGTGGTCAACGACGCCTTTGAGCTGCGCGGCCTAATTACTGTAAAAGACATGAACAAGGCCGAACAGTATCCCAACGCCTGTAAAGACCCGAAAGGTCGTCTGCGCGTGGGTGCCTCTGTGGGCACTAGCCCCGATACCGATGACCGCGTCGCCGCACTTATCGCTGCCGGTGTCGATGTGTTTGTAGTCGATACCGCTCACGGTCACTCGAAGAATGTTCTCGACCGCGTCAGTCGCATTAAAGAACTCTACCCTGACGTGCAAGTAATCGGTGGCAACATTGCCACCGGTGCCGCCGCCAAAGCGCTAGCCGATGCCGGTGCCGATGCCGTTAAGGTCGGTATTGGCCCAGGTTCAATCTGTACCACTCGCATTGTTTCTGGTGTGGGTGTGCCGCAGATTACCGCTATCTCTAATGCGGTAGAAGCACTGCAGGGCACCGGTATTCCGGTGATCGCCGACGGCGGTATCCGCTTCTCGGGCGATGTGGCCAAGGCGCTGGTTGCCGGTGCACACTGCATTATGATGGGCTCTATGTTTGCCGGAACCGAAGAGGCGCCGGGCGAAGTTGAGCTGTATCAGGGCCGTACTTACAAGGCTTACCGCGGAATGGGTTCACTCGGCGCCATGGCCCAGACTCAAGGTTCCTCCGATCGCTACTTTCAGGACGCTAGTGCCGGTACCGAGAAGTTGGTACCCGAGGGAATTGAAGGCCGAGTGCCTTATAAAGGCCCGCTGGCCGCTATCGTGCATCAGATGATGGGCGGCGTGAGTTCAGCTATGGGCTACACCGGTTCCGTCGATATCGAGACCATGCGCACCGTGCCTGAGTTTGTTCGAGTGACCTCAGCGGGTATGCGCGAGAGCCATGTACACGACGTACAAATAACAAAAGAAGCCCCCAACTACCCGGTAGGCGGCTAAAAGCAGCGTCTTTTACGCGATAGCGGGCAGGTTTTTGCTCCTGCAAAACCTGCACTTCCGCCATCTTTGGCGGTCGCGTCGGCCCTCGCGCGCAAATATCACTGCTTTTCCAATTTGTAGAATTTAATACAACGGAGCCTTGTAGCTCCGTTGTCATAGACAGTTAGTAGAGAATAGACATGACTCAAGATATTCACGCCCAGCGTATTCTGATCCTCGACTTCGGTTCTCAATACACTCAGTTAATTGCTCGTCGTATTCGCGAGATTGGTGTTTACTCCGAGGTTCGCGCCTGGGATATGACCGATGAAGAGATTCGCGAGTACGATCCGCGCGGTATTATTCTCGCCGGTGGTCCCGAGTCTGTGCCCGAGGCGGGCTCACCGCGCGCGCCCAAAGCTGTGTTCGAACTGGGGGTGCCGGTACTGGGTATTTGCTACGGTATGCAGACTATGGCTGAGCAATTGGGCGGCAGGGTTACCGGCTCCGACGTCCACGAGTTTGGTTACGCTCAGGTAGAGGTTCATGGTAAAAGCCCTTTGCTGCACGATATTCGCGACCATGTCAGTAAAGACGGCGACTCTTTGCTCGATGTGTGGATGAGCCACGGCGACAAGGTGACCGAGCTGCCGCCAGGCTTTAATGTTATGGCTTCCACCGACTCCTGCCCGATTGCCGGTATGTACTGCGAAGATAAAGATTTCTACGGGCTGCAATTCCATCCAGAGGTCACTCATACCCTGCAGGGCCAGCGTATTTTTGAACATTTCGCGCTTGAACTGTGTGGCTGTAAAACTCTGTGGACACCGGCCAATATTGTCGAAGACCAGATCAAGAAAGTTCGCGAGCAAGTCGGTAGCGATAAAGTGCTGCTGGGTCTGTCCGGTGGTGTCGATTCCTCGGTAGTGGCGGCGCTGCTGCACAAGGCCATCGGCGATCAGCTCACCTGCGTATTTGTCGACAACGGTCTGCTGCGCAAGAATGAGGGCGACCAGGTGATGGACATGTTCGCTAAGAACATGGGCGTGAAAGTGATTCGCGTCGACGCCGAAGAGTTGTTCCTCGGTAATATGGCGGGCGAGAGCGATCCAGAAAAGAAGCGCAAAATTATCGGCAGCACCTTTATCGATATCTTCGATGAAGAGGCCAATAAGCTCAAAGATGTGAACTGGCTGGCCCAAGGCACCATTTATCCGGACGTGATCGAGTCGGCCGCAGGTAAAACCGGCAAGGCGCACATGATCAAGTCGCACCACAACGTTGGCGGTCTGCCCGACGATATGGCGATGGAACTGGTGGAACCGCTGCGTGAGTTGTTTAAAGACGAAGTGCGCAAGATCGGTCTGGAACTGGGTCTGCCCTACGACATGGTCTACCGCCATCCGTTCCCGGGCCCAGGCCTCGGTGTGCGCATTCTCGGTGAAGTAAAGAAAGAGTACTGTGATGTGCTGCGCGAAGCCGACGCTATCTTCTTGGAAGAATTGCATGCCGCCGGTTGGTATCACAAGACTAGTCAGGCTTTTGTTGTGTTTCTGCCGGTTAAATCCGTTGGTGTGGTCGGCGATGGCCGTCGCTACGCCTGGGTGGTATCACTGCGCGCCGTTGAGACTATCGACTTTATGACTGCGCGCTGGGCGCATCTGCCGTATGAGTTGTTGGAGAAGGTTTCCAACCGTATTATTAACGAGATCGAAGATATCTCGCGGGTGGCCTATGATGTATCCAGTAAACCACCAGCCACCATTGAATGGGAATAAAATGACGGTTATTGCTTTGGGCTGGAAAGTGGTTCTAAGGTTTTTTTTGGGAGCTCTTCTGTTTTCTTTATATCTCTTTTTTCCGCAATCTGAAATCGAAAGTAAAGTTGATGCGTCAGGACGAGCGGGATTTAATTATCCTGTTGCCTCGAAGGAAGAAAGAGTGGGGCTCATCATTGGCGAAAATGAAGCACTGCTTAAGTTTGTTGGTCGTGCAAATAAGGCAACATTTGAAAGTATTTATCACTGCAATGAGATAGTGAATAAAAAGTATTGGTTGGAAAATTCAATTAATACTTTAATTAATAAAAATGGTTTGACTATCGTTCGCTCGG
>CAWVSV010000001.1:0-60108 GCA_963933095.1 uncultured Cellvibrionales bacterium | reverse complement strand
AAACCCTTTGTTTTTAGCACCAGATCCAGCGCCTGATCCCAAGGCACACTATCGAGGCGAAGAGTAATGCGACCAGAGACCGTATCACTAGCAACCAAGTTTAATTCAGTAAAGTCAGCGATCAGCTGTAACACTGAACGCACTTCAATATCCTGGAAATTCAGCGATAATTTTTCACCCACAAAGGCAAATTTAGCTTTCTTCTCTTCCAGCTCCTCAAACGACAAAGGTTTAATACTGACAACATATTCACTATCAGCCTGATAAGCTAAATAATCATAATCACCGGCCACTTCTACTTTTAGAGCTACACGGTCACCATCATAACTAGCATCAATAAAACTAACCGGTGTGGCGAAATCAATAACATCCAAACGGCGACGCAACTCTTGCGGTAAAAAGGCATTGGAAAAGGTGACAAAAACGCCCTCTGCGGTTTGATCAACATCGATACCGACATTACTGTCAGACAACGCAATAATAATTTTACCTTCGCCTTCTTCCCCGCGGCGGAAATCAATATCAGTCACTGATATATCGCCGCGCTTTTGCTCTTTACTAGCAGCACCCACCAGCGAAACAGTTTCTTTTAAGTAACTATCGACGTGCTTATTGCCCACTTCGACAATATAAAAATTCCCCTCTACCCGAGCGTTATAAGTCGTCAATGACTCGAGATTGACGATAAGTCGGGTGCGCTCATCGGTACCCAAAACCACGGCACTTTTTGCATTCTCAAAAGATAATGGAAATTTCTTTTGCTCTAGGGCGCTGTTGGTAGCGGCAAAATCGAGCACGATACGCGCAGGTTTTTCGATGGTATAACCAGCAGGATCTTCTGGGGCCTCAGAGAAAGATAATTTAATTTCAAAACGCTCGGCCGACAATTCGGAAAAACGAATATCCTCAAGAGTATTGGCTAAAGCCGATAGCGGCGCGGCCAGCAAGATAATACTGGCCAGCAGAGCGCCCACTTTTCGACTTAGACATAACAACAGTGAATGAGCTCGCATGCTATCTATTCCTTCTCTTTAATCTTTAGAGTTCTTGGACGTTCAACCCAGCCATCGCGGCCATTGGAAACAATTTCTACAATTTCTACGCTGCCGTCATTAGCGGCGACAATACGACCATGATTTTTACCCAGGTAATTACCATTGGTTACGGGGTGTACCTCACCAGTACCATCGTCAACCAGAGCCCAAAGCACGCCACCCTGAGTTAATGAACCCACCATCCTTAGCGAGGCGATATTGAAACTTTCCAACACCTCTTTCTCACGATTTAAGTCGGGTTTAACATTCTCACTTGCAGCAACATATACTTTTTCTGCTTCAGGCAGTGGCACCTCAAAAGGACTGCGTAATGTCACCGCGCTGTAGCTAAATGCTTCATAGGGGCGAAAAGTCGGTATCGGCTCAATTGTGCCCTTAGGGCGCTTTTTAACCTCCGCAATGTAATCTCGAAGGTCCTGATTGCCACTACCGGTACAAGCTACCAAGGCTAGTAGTACGGGAAAAAGCACGAACAGTTTACAATTCATGCTTAACCCTCGTCCTGTGATTTATATCGATAAGTTTTGGCTTTAATCTTAATCGCCAGCAGCGAACCACCCTTATCCAGCTTAATGTCGTAATCGTGCAAGGTTACAATACGAGGCATAGCGGCAACACCACTGACAAACGACCCCATATCGTGATAACCACCGACCATATCAATATCAATTGGCAATTCAATATAAAACTCTTTGGCTCGCTCTGGCAGCAACTTGATACTATTAATATCTAGTCCACTTTCGGCGCCGCGCTCATCTATATCCTCCAATAGACCCGGCACTTCAGTATCACTTGGCAACTGAGACACCAGCGCTGCCAAGGATTTTTTCATCTCTTCTTTTTGTGCGCGATAAGCATCCAGGTTAGCCGCTTCAAAGCTCTTTAGCTCAAATGAACGCCTCAACTCAGCCTCTTTGGCAACGACTCGATCTAGATTAATATTTAAATCTTTCACCAGCATAAAATATGTTAGCGCCCCGATCACGACGACCGCAACGATACATACCGCCATTTTCGCCACTGCCGGCCACACACCTATACGGTCGATATCAATATCATTGACATCAAAATCTTTTATCTGCTCAACTACATCTGCTAGAGCCATGTTAAAGCTCCTCTTGTTGGGACTGTTGCTGCGATTTAGGTACTTCAGTCTGAACAGTCATAACAAATGCATTGGCTTGTTCGCCATACTCGCTAGCATCTTTCACTGACGTTAGATTAGGTGTAGCAAACCAGCCTGATTCATCTAAATTGCGCATCAAGCTTGAAACTCGATTATTGGATTCCGCAATGCCCTTAAGGCTAAGGACCTTACCGCGACTAGTCAGTGCTGTCAGGAAAACTCCGTCTGGTATTGCCCGCACCATTTCATCGAAATGACGCACTATCACGGGCCGAGTGCCCTGCAAATCCTGAATCACCTTCATGCGATCAAGCAATTCAGCCTTTTGTTTTTTCAACTCTTTGATTTCTCGAACCTGCTTGCTCAAGACTGCAATTTCAGTATTAAGAAGAGCATTCCGAGCATTTTGGCCTGAAATAGAACTTTCAACCGCGCTAACCCAAAGGAATGATGCCAGCCCTGCAAACAGGCACACACTGGCGAGCAGCGAAAAAAACTCTTTCTTCTTTTCTGCGCGGTACTGTTCGCGCCAAGGTAATAGGTTGATGTTCGCCATTAGCAAAAACTCCTCATGGCAAGTCCTGTCGCAATCATCATTGAAGGCGCATCATTGGTCAACGCCGCGGCGTTAACCTTAGAAGAAACCGACATGTTGGCGAAAGGATTAGCTACGGAGGTCTTGGCACCGAGTTTTTCTTCGATAATTTCCACCAGACCATCCATCGCGGCCACACCACCTGCTAAAACAATTTGATCGACATCGTTATACTGACTCGAAGAAAAGAAGAACTGCAGTGAGCGGGTCACTTGCTGCACCACAGCCTCTTTAAACGGTTCCAACACCTCAAGCTCATAATCGTCTGGCAAACCGCCCTGCTTTTTGGCGAGACCCGCCTCAGCTGTAGAGAGACCGTAACGACGTTGAATTTCTTCGGTCAGCTGCTTGCCACCAAATAATTGCTCGCGGGTATACACAGTTTTACCGCCAACAAGCACGCTTAACGTGGTCATAGTTGCCCCGACATCGACAATAGCCACCACCATGTCGTCATCGTGATCTTCGAATTGTGCGGCTAGCAAGGAGAAGGCCCGCTCCATAGTATAAGCCTCTACATCGACAACTTTGGCAACGAGGCCAGCCTGCTCTAACACGCTCTGCCGGAGGTCAACATTTTCACGACGACAAGCCGCCAACAATACTTCAACCTGCTCAGAGCCGCGCTCGGACAGGCCCTGCACCTCAAAATCGATAGCGACTTCTTCAAGCGGATAAGGAATGTACTGGTCGGCTTCAACGGCTATCTGTGCTTCCATAGCATCTTCAGACAAACCTGCTGGCATTTCCACTAATTTGGTGATTACTGCAGAACCCGCCACGGCAACCGCCGCATCACGCACTTTAGATCGCGACATCTTAACTAGCTCGCGCACAACCTCAGCCACAGCTTCTTCATCACTAATATTTTTTTCTACCACGACATTAGGCGGCAAGGCCTTTACGGCATAGCCTTCGACCCGGTAGGTGTCGCCCTGACGACTTAGCTCCAGCAATTTTACTGACGTAGAGCTTATATCGAGCCCTATAACAGGTTTTTGCTTTCGCTCAAAGAATTCAAATATACCCATTTTTCTATCTATATCCGCAACTTACGTATTATTGATGTTATAGCACTTTAACTGAAGACTGCACCAAACTATACAATATGTAAACCCTGAAAAAGGTCGTATAATACAGGCCACCCCCAAACTGTGAGCTAAGCCATTATTTCTTATGGGAAAATACATATTTCAAAACAAATACATTTCCGTCTTGTCATGGCTATCCCTAGCAGGTATCTGTGGCAGTACCCTGTTATTTGCCGGACTTTATCTTTACCTTAGCCCTAAATTACCAGCTGTTGAAACTTTGCGCCAAGTTAAACTGCAAACTCCGCTGCGCATTTATTCCCGCGACGATCGTCTAATCGGTGAGTTTGGCGAAAAGCGTCGCTACCCCATCGCCTACAAAGACATCCCGCAATATTATATTGACGCCATATTAGCCGCCGAAGATGATCAATTCTACGCGCATAATGGAGTTTCTATTAAGGGACTTATGCGAGCCGCCTCACAACTCTTGCAATCGGGTCATATTCAAACCGGCGGCAGCACTATTACCATGCAAGTCGCGCGAAATTTCTTCCTCACCCGCAATCAAACCTTTGCCAGGAAGTTCAATGAGATTTTGCTAGCCTTGCAAATCGAACAAAAACTCAGCAAAGCCGAAATTCTTGAACTCTACGTCAATAAAATCTATTTAGGCAATCGCGCCTATGGCATTCAAGCATCTGCTAACGTTTACTATGGCAAAGGTATCGATGAATTAAGCTTGGCCCAGCTAGCAATGATCGCCGGTTTACCTAAAGCGCCTTCGGCCTATAACCCAATAGCCAATCCAAGCCGCGCACTGATTCGTCGCGACTGGATTCTCGATCGCATGTTAGAGCTAGGTTATATAGGCAGCGATGAGTTCAACGCCGCCAAGGCCGAAGCAGTTACCGCTAGCTATCACGGCTCACCGCTCGATTTACAAGCGCCCTATATTGCCGAACAAGCCCGTAAAGAAGCTATTCAATTATTAGGTAAAAGTGCCTACACCGAGGGCTACCGTGTTTACACGACTGTTGATAGCACCCTGCAAGACAAGGCTCAAAGTAGCATAGTTACCGGTCTTTTAGATTATGATCATCGCCACGGCTACCGCGGCCCTGAAGAAACACTGCCGCCACTGACCATGTCACCGGAGTCCACAGCGGAGGCAACACAACTCTACGCTGAGTGGCTGGCAAAACTGAAAAAACTTCCTGACGTAGCGGGGCTTAAAGCGGCGGCTGTAACAGCAGTGCACAGCAATTCAATCGATGTATTGCTTGCCGACAGCAGCGATGCCACCCTTAATTGGGAGGACGGATTGTCCACTGCACGCCGCTACCTCAGTGAAAATCGCCGCAGCGCAGCACCTAAAACCGCTGCCGACATCGCTGCGGTTGGCGATATAATTCGCATAGAGCAAACCGACAGTGACGGTGAAAACACTTGGCGACTCCGACAAATTCCAGCAGCGCAAGCGGCTTTAGTTTCTCTCAATCCTGAGAATGGAGCAATCCTGTCTATGGTCGGTGGCTTCGACTTCCAACAAAGTCACTTTAACCGCGTCATTCAAGCCGCGCGCCAACCGGGTTCCAACTTCAAACCCTTTATTTACAGCACCGCACTGGAGCACGGCTTCACCTCCGCCACCATTATGAATGACGCGCCGATTGTCTTTGATGACTCAGGCCTTGAAACAGCCTGGCGCCCCGAAAATGCCAGTGGTAAATTCTTTGGCCCCACTCGCTTACGTCAAGCGCTTTACAAATCCCGCAACCTTGTCTCCATTCGCGTGCTACGTGGCATCGGCATCGATAACGCACTCTCTGGTCTCGAACGCTTTGGTTTTGACACCAGTGAGATGCCCCGTGTCTTATCTTTAGCGCTTGGTAGTCACGCTTTAACACCACTCCAAATCGCCACCGGTTATGCTGTGTTTGCCAACGGTGGCTTCCGCGTAAAACCCTTTTTAATTGACTCTATCGAAGATGTCGATGGTAAAAGCATTTACCTCAGCCAACCGCTAACCGTTTGTCGTGACTGCGATAACCGGAGCAATTATGAAGAGAACCCAGTAGAAGTTATTGACACCGAAACATTAGAAAAATTGGCGAACAATGAGACCACAGAAGAAGCGATTAACATCGTTCCAGCAGACATTGAATTTGTTACGCAGGGGAAAGACCTGCCCTCCGCCCCTCGCGTACTTGATCCGCGGGTCGCCTACATTATTGACTCTATGCTGCGAGACGTTGTTCAGCACGGTACCGGCCGCCGTGCTCGCGCCTTAGGTCGAACTGACATAGCAGGCAAGACTGGCACCACCAATGGCCCTCGTGACGCCTGGTTTTCAGGCTACAGCCCCAGCGTCATAACAACCACATGGCTTGGCTTTGACCGCAACACCCCACTGGGCAGGAATGAATACGGCGGTTCGGCCGCACTACCGATCTGGCTCGATTATATGCAACTGGCCCTAATTGAGCACCCAGAAGTCCCAAAGCAGCAACCTGACGGATTAGTGACAGTTCGCATCGACCCTGCAACAGGTCTGAGAGCCCAGCCCGGTAGCAGCAATGCCATTTTTGAAATCTTTCGCGCAGGTAATGAGCCACAGCTGATCGAGACCGAAGCGATGGCAATAGATGGCAACAGTGTCACCGAAGAGCTACCGGAGGAGATCTTTTAAGCGTGAATTAATCAGCTCCTTCAATCTAGAAGACGCAGTGCATAGGGCGTGCGCAAGCGCATTATATAAGGCTTGTAAGCGTGTTTTTTCTGTCTAATTGAGGCCTGTTGAGAGCGGTAGATTAACCAGCCCGACACCTCCACTCGCTTGCGTAAAAGCCCCGCCCAGTCATAATCAGGGAAGTATGCACGGTCAGCCGCGGTCACTTTTAACACCAAAGGAACATCCAATTCCAGCCACCAAGTGCCGTTTTGAGTGATGGTTTCAACCCGCCCGCGCACTCGACGAAAACCGGTTTCTTTGGTATCAAGACCCTCTAGCGGGCGCCAATCCTTGTGCGACCAAACACCTAAATTTTTTGAGCGCGCCCACTCGGCGCTGAGAGCAAAGCACTTAGCCAAAGCTAGGTTGGGCGGTATAGCGATATGAAAAGCCAAACCCCGCCTTAGCAAGAAAGTTTCGAGACTATCACCCTGCGAGTTAAACACATGCGCCAAGGTGCGCTGGTAGCGGTCGCGTCGTTTAACATCATAAACCAATCGAACGCGTGGCGACTCAGCGAAAAATTGTGTCACCGCTATTCTAGCGTCATCTGCTAGCGCCTGTGACGGTCGACCACCCCACCGTTTTGGCCGGGCCAACTCCGGCGCATTTACTCCCAACAAACGAATTTTTCGACCATCATTTAAACGCAGAGTATCGCCGTCGTATACGTAATCCACATCTGCCCATTCGCCACCGGACAAAACGCAATCGCTCGCCTCAGTACTCGAAATAGTCAGTAGCACACAAATAACACCCACAAAAAAAGCGCCCTTAGGCGCTTTTTTTGTGTCTTCGAAGAAGTTAAGCAATGCTTACTTCTTACCGCCAATGCGGCTGCCGAAGCGCTTCTGGAAGCGGTCAACACGACCACCGGTATCAGCAGTCTTCTGCTTACCCGTATAGAAAGGGTGGCACGCAGAACAAATATCAAGATTGATATCTTTGCCCATAGTAGACTTAGTTTCAACAATGTTGCCACAGCTGCAAGTTGCAGTAATAGCGGTATAATTAGGGTGGATTTCGTTTTGCATGTTTTACCTTTGCCTTTGTGTACCGCCACTCGATCTTGTGCCGAGCACCGTACAACGGTTAGTGTAGTTAGATTTAGGCCGCGAATTTTAAGTGTTAAGCCGTTAACGCGCAAGCGCTTTGCGCATTTATGCATCACTTAACCCACATTCTATTATAGAGCAGAGCCGCAACTTGAAAATACTCGAAATGGCTCTGGCCACACCTCTGCGACGCAGCTTTGACTACCTGCCGCCTGCAGATACCGACCCCAACAACCTTAAACCGGGCATGCGACTTAGCGTCCCCTTTGGTCACCAGCAGTTGTGCGGTCTATTAATTGAGGTCAAAGACCACTCCAACCTACCCGTTGAAAAGTTAAAACCGGCGCTGGCGCTAATCGATGCTGCACCTCTGATTCCGCTCGAGCATCTTCAGCTACTGCGCTGGGCCGCCAACTACTATCAGGCCCCCGAGGGTGATGCTTTATTCGCCACCTTGCCAACATTATTGCGTCAAGGCGCGGCCGCAGTGTTAAGCGGCGAGACCCACTGGCGTCTCTCCACCGACGGTAAAGGCCTGCCAGTGGGGGCGCTTAAACGAGCCAAAAAACAGGCAGAACTCATAAAAACGCTGCAGTCAGGCCATATTAACCGCACCGAACTCTGCCGACGCAATATTAGTCGCGCCACCGTAAAAGCCCTACTCGATAAAAACCTAATCGAAGAGTTTGACCTTTTACCCAGCTACACCATCGACAGCAATGCTCATCAGCCTCTGCTCAGTGAAACACCGCTGTCGCTGAACATCGAACAAAAACATGCACTCCAACACATTGACTTAAAAACCTACAACTCCTATCTACTCGAGGGAACTACCGGCAGCGGTAAAACAGAGGTCTACCTGCAGGCCATCGAGCAGGTATTAAAGGATGGCAAGCAGGCGCTAGTGCTGATCCCCGAAATCGGCCTCACACCGCAGACCATTGGCCGCTTTGCCCGCCGATTCAACACACCAATCGCCACTTTACACTCGGGCCTCAGCGACAAAGAGCGCTTACAAGGATGGCTGCGCGCCCGGGAGGGTATCGCTCGCATTATTATCGGTACTCGTTCGGCGGTGTTCACGCCGCTAAAAGAGCTCGGTATTATTATTATCGACGAAGAGCACGACCCTTCATTTAAACAGCAAGATGGATTTCGCTACTCGGCCCGCGATTTTGCCGCCGTACGCGCCCAGCGCGAGAATGTACCACTAGTGCTCGGCACAGCCACGCCAGCACTAGAGACCCTGCACAATGCACTCGAGGGCCGCTACAAGCACTTGCATTTAAAGCAGCGCGCCGGCAATGCCAAGCCACCGGTTTTAAGCGCCATTGATATTCGCCAGCAGACGCTACAAAACGGTTTTGCCAGCGAAACGCTGGATGCCATTACTGACACCCTAGACCGCGGCAATCAGGCGCTAGTTTTTATTAACCGGCGCGGCTATGCCCCTACCCTGCTGTGCCATGACTGCGGCTGGCAAGCGCTGTGTCGTAATTGCGATGCACGCATGACCGTACACCAGCACCCCTTTCATTTGCACTGCCACCACTGCGACCACCAAGCACCGGTTCCACAGCAATGCCCAGACTGCCAAAGCCCTCATATACAGCCCATGGGTCAGGGCACCGAGCGCAGCGAGGACGACCTACAGCAGATATTTCCAAACACTAAAGTGCTGCGTATCGACCGCGACACCACTCGCAAAAAAAACGCCATGGCCGATATGTTAGACATCATCCACTCGGGCGATCCTTGTATATTGGTCGGCACGCAAATGCTGGCCAAGGGGCACCATTTCCCCGACGTCACCTTAGTAGCCATTATCGATGCCGATGGCGGACTTTTTAGTGCCGATTTTCGCGGCCCTGAACGGATGGGTCAGTTAATCACCCAGGTTGCTGGGCGTGCCGGGCGCGCCAAGAAATCCGGTCGAGTGGTGATTCAATCGCACTGTATCGACCACCCCTTAATGGATACCTTACTTAACTACAACTACCACCACTTCGCCCAAATGCTATTAAAAGAGCGACATATAGGCCATTTGCCGCCCTATCGCTACTTAGCGATTATTAAAGCCGAATCAAAATTCGCCAACAGCGCCAATAATTTTTTGCAGCAGGCGCGCAATCTGGCCGAGCAATTACACCCCAGTAGCGTCCAGCTCAACTATTTAGGCCCGCTGCCCGCCATTATGGAGAGGCGCAACGACCGCTACCGCTTTCAACTACAAATCAATGCGGCCAAGCGCGGCCCCTTACAACAGCTACTAAAACTGCTGGCGCAACACATGGAAAACCATAAAAATGCCCGCAAAATTCGCTGGGCAATAGATGTTGATCCACAAGATATGTCCTAAATCTTTCCCCAACACCCAACAGCCCTTACAATGGCAGCAGTTTTTATGCTGACTTTCGACCGTAGATAGCAACCATGACTCAAGACTTCGCCAAAAAGCCGCGCCGCAAGGTTCCGCGCTCACCCAAAAAAAAGCCCAAGCCTAAGTCTCAGGTTCCCGCTTGGGTATGGCTATTCACCGGCACAGCAGTCGGCGCCTTTGTCATGTTCCTTACTTACTTAGGCGGGCTGCCCAGTAGCGAGAGCACCGCCATTGCCGCTACAGAAGCCCCGGTAAAATTAACCTCAGCCACTAATCACACAGCTCGGCAAGACCGTGCTGCCCCGAAGCCACGCTTTGATTTTTATCAATTACTAGAAGAGGATAAAGTTGAGGTCCCGCGCAATGCCACCAAGCCCACCGAAAGCGCTGCCCTCAGCAGCGCCGAGCCTATTGAATACCTAATGCAAGTGGGCTCATTTAAGCGCACTGAAGACGCCGATCGTCTGCGAGCAGAATTACTGATGATGAATATGGATGTCAATATCGAACAGTTTAAAAAACGTAATAACGACAGCTACTACCGTGTGCTGGTTGGCCCTTACCCTAATCGCACTAAAATGAGTAAAGATCGCAGTACTTTGGCCGATAATAAGATCGACATTTGGGTGATCACACGTAAAACCAATATCTAATAAACACCGCACATCATTCGTACAATTCGCAATCACATTATCACAAGTAAAGCCTCAGCTTTACTTGAATTTTCCTCCTTAACCCCCCACTATTTCTTTAACCTATTAAACATGAACGAAGGAATTTTCTGTGGAACAGTATCGAGGCACCACTATTCTCTCCGTGCGCCGAGGCAACAAGGTTGTTATCGGTGGCGACGGCCAGGTCTCTCTCGGCAATACCATAATGAAAGGGAATGCCCGCAAGGTCCGTCGGCTCTACAATGGTACTGTCATCGCTGGGTTTGCCGGCGGCACCGCAGACGCTTTTACCTTGTTCGAGCGCTTTGAAGCCAAGTTAGAAGCCCACAACGGTCAGCTAGTGCGCGCCGCCGTAGAGCTGGCCAAAGACTGGCGTTCTGACCGCGCGCTGCGCAAACTTGAAGCCCTGTTAGCTGTGGCCAACGAAGAGGCTTCACTTATTATTACCGGTAACGGCGACGTGATTCAGCCCGAAGACGACCTGATCGCCATCGGCTCAGGCGGCCCTTACGCACAATCCGCCGCGCGTGCCCTGCTCGATCATAACCCCGACATGAGCGCCCGAGAAATCGTTCAGGCGGGACTCAAAGTGGCCGGAGATATATGCGTCTATACCAACCACACTAATACCATCGAAGAATTGGAATTCTAGGCTGTGATCTTTTTCCTGCATCTTTCGTCAGCGCCGTGCCCGGTCGGTCATGTACTTCTCGTACACACCTTCCCTGCGCGCGGTGCTTTCTCGACTGTGGAAAAACTTCTATAGCCTCCTAACTCGGAGTGCAAATAAAAATTTATGTCTAACATGACCCCCAAAGAAATTGTCCACGAACTGGATCAACATATAATCGGCCAGAGTGAAGCCAAGCGTGCCGTGGCAATTGCTCTGCGCAATCGCTGGCGCCGTATGCAACTCAGCGATGAACTGCGCAATGAAGTTACGCCCAAAAATATTTTGATGATTGGGCCTACTGGTGTCGGTAAGACCGAGATCGCCCGCCGCCTGGCCAAACTTGCCAACGCGCCTTTTATTAAGGTTGAAGCCACCAAGTTTACCGAAGTTGGCTATGTCGGCCGCGAAGTTGACTCGATCATCCGCGATCTGGTCGATGTTTCGATTAAACTGCACCGCGAGCAAGAAATGCAAAAGGTCGCTTTTCGCGCCGCCGATGCCGCCGAGGAGCGCATTCTTGACGTACTGCTGCCACCGGCGCGCTCAGAAGTTAACGAGGCAAAAGAATCCTCGACCCGCCAGGTGTTCCGCAAGAAGCTACGCCAAGGCGAACTCGACGATAAAGAAATCGAAATCGAAATTGCCGCCGCTAAAATCGGCGTAGAAATAATGGCGCCGCCGGGCATGGAAGACATGACCAATCAGCTGCAGGGTATGTTTTCGTCGATGAAGAACGACAAAACCAAAACTACCAAGATGACCGTGAAGCAGGCGCTAAAGCAAGTTCAAGACGAGGAAGCGGAAAAGCTGGTCAACGAAGACGATATTCGCTCCACCGCTATAGACGCCGCAGAACAAAACGGTATTGTCTTTATTGACGAAATCGACAAGGTCGCCAAGCGTCAGGGTTCCGGTGGCGGTGGCGATGTCTCTCGCGAGGGCGTGCAGCGCGATTTATTACCGCTTATTGAAGGCTGTACTGTTAGTACTAAGCACGGCATGATCAAGACTGATCATATACTGTTTGTCGCTTCTGGCGCCTTTCATGTTTGCAAACCGTCAGATTTAATTCCAGAATTGCAGGGCCGTTTGCCAATTCGAGTTGAGCTTCAATCACTCACCGCCGACGACTTCGAGCGTATTCTCACCGAGCCTGCCGCCTCACTGACCGAACAGCAAAGTGCACTACTCGGTACCGAAGGCCTGAATATCAGTTTTAGCGACGACGGCATTCGCCGTATTGCCCAAACCGCCTTTGAAGTTAATGAACGCACAGAAAATATCGGCGCCCGACGACTGCACACCATGCTGGAACGACTTTTAGAAGAAGTGTCTTTTTCTGCCGCCGACACGGGCGGAGAACTGGTCATCGATGCCGCCTATGTAGATAAACAACTGGACGAACTGGCGCAAGATGAAGATCTGAGCCGCTTTATTCTTTAATCGCCGAGACGCAAGACGCCCGTGCGTCTTGCGATAAAATTATGACGCCCATAAAAATTCAGTTACACAAAAAGTCCCGCTCTCTCGAACTTAGCTACACAACCGGTGAATCTTTCACCTTAAGCGCAGAGTTGCTGCGCGTTCACTCACCCAGCGCCGAAGTTAAAGGTCACGGTCCTGGACAAGAAGTACTGCAATTCGGCAAATCTGACGTTGCTATTAATAGTGTTGCCGCCGCCGGCAACTATGCGCTACAAATCTATTTCAATGACGGCCATGATTCAGGTATTTATACCTGGAATTATCTGTTCGAGTTATGCACGGAACAGGATAAATTTTGGCAGCAATATATCAATAGACTCGCCGCTGCAGGAAAAGATCGCGAGCCTAATATATCCGCTATTAAATTTATTCCATCGTAAAACCATAAACTCCCTCCCCTTCTCTCGCAACAACTTAGCGTCAATGCGATAATCGAAATAGCTTTTTGTCAACACAACACTTTCAGGGACTCATCAATGGCTAACGCTCGCACTGCCTTTAAAACACTCGCCGCCAGTTCAGTTATTGCCTCAGCTCTTTTCATAGGTGCCTGCAGTGACGATGTCCCCAAACAAACGCCGCCAGCGCCGGCGGTATCTGTATTTAGCGTACAGAGCTCGCCTGTAGGTAAATTTCGTGAGTTTGTGGCGCGCTCTGAAGCCTCACAAACAGTCGATTTACGCGCACGTATAGAGGGTGAGATTACTCACCGAAATTTTACCGAGGGCGGTTTTGTTAAACAAGGGGATCTTCTGTTTGAAATTGATCGCAGACCCTATCAGGCCGAACTAGATAAAGCGCAAGCCAATCTGGCTGCACGCCAAGCAGAAGAACTGCAAGCAGATGCAGACTACGAGCGAGGTAAAGAATTGGCACCCGATGGTTATATCAGCCAGTCCGATTTGGGCAAATTACGTTCGGCTTCGAGCCAAGCCGATGCCAATGTAAAAGGTGCTGAAGCGGCACTAGAAACAGCACGGATTAACCTCGACTACACAAACATTACTGCTCCCTTCGACGGAAAAATCGGCAAGCGCCGCTATGATGTTGGCACTCTAGTCGGCCCATCGTCAGAATCACTGGCGACGCTATCGGCCTCCGATCCTATTTATATTAACTTCCAGCTAGAAGAGAGCGCCTACATTAATTTTCTGCAAAAACGTACGGCCGAAGGCAAGAGTGGACAGGATCCCGCCCTCGACTTAAGCCTTCGCCTTCCTAATGGTGATGAGTATGGCCAAGCAGGAAAAATCGATTTCGCCGACACTAAAATCGACAGCACTGTAGGCTCGGTTAATTTACGCGCCATTTTCCCCAACACTGAAGGATTAATTCTCCCAGGCTTGTATGTGACGCTACTGGTTGAAAGCCAGCAAAAAGAACAGTTGCCACTGATACCTCAGGCTGCCGTGCAGGAGAACCAGCTAGGTAATTTTGTACTAGTCATTAACGACAAGAATCAAGTTAACACTCGCCATGTTGAGATGGGCCGCCGTATGGGTGCTATGTGGGTGGTCAATGGAGGGCTCAAAAATGGCGAAAAAATCATTATCGAAGGACTACAAAAAGTTCGATCTGGGGTTGAAGTTAACCCAATAGAAAAAACCGTCGACCCTCAGACCGGAGCTGTTGTTGAGCTCGGCCAAGTAATAAAAGACACGGCTCCTGCAGCTAAAACCGACATTTAAGAGAGCTTTGAAGGATGATTTCCAAATTTTTTATTTTTCGACCTAAGTTCGCTTTCGTAATTTCAATTTTAATTACTCTTGCTGGTGCCCTTGCCATCGGAGTACTGCCGGTCAACATGTACCCGCAGATCACCCCGCCAGTAGTACAGATTACCACTGTTTACCCCGGGGCTAGCGCTCAAGTCATTGAAGAAACCGTGATTCGCCCAATTGAAGAACAGATCAACGGTGTCGAGGACATGCTTTATATACAGTCGACGGCCAGCAACGATGGTTCAGCTGTCATCATGGTGTATTTCGCCACCGGCTCCGACGACAACATGGCGCAGGTCAACGTTCAAAACCGCGTTGCAATCGCAGAGCCATCACTACCGCAAGAAGTTCGCCGCCAAGGTATTACGGTCAAAAAGAAATCCACCAGTATGCTAATGGGTATTAACCTTATCGGCACAGTGGACCAAATTGATCAGCTCTACCTGTCGAACTATGCGACCAACTACCTGACTGAACCATTGGGACGTATTCCCGGTGTTGCCAGTGCCGAGGTGATGGGGGAAATGACCTATGCCATGCGCATATGGCTCAACCCCAATCGCATGACATCGCTCGGCGTTACCGTTACCGATGTGCAAAGCGCCCTTAACGAACAAAACCTCATTGTCGCCGCCGGTAAATTTGGTGCCGCGCCCGCGCCAAGCAATCAACAATTTGAATATTCCATTCAGGCCAGAGGCCGCTTGGCAGATGCAGGTGAGTTCGACGAAATTATTATTCGTGCTCGCGAGGATGGTTCTAGCATAAGATTAAAAGATGTTGCACGTATTGAAATGGGTGCCGAGACCTATGGCATTCAAGCGAGCCTCAACAATCAAGCCACCGCTTTTTTGGTAATTTACCAACTGCCCGACGCCAACGCCACCGCGGTTGCCGAGCAAGTTAAACAGCGCATAAAGGAGCTGTCTGAAAGCTTTCCCGAAGGACTCGAATACAAAGCCCTTTACGATACCACCGAGTTTATTGACCGCTCGATCGAAGAGGTAGTAATCACATTACTACAGGCCGTAGGCTTAGTTATTTTAGTGGTGTTCCTGTTTTTGCAAAACTGGCGCGCCACTATTATTCCCATCGTGGCTATACCGGTGTCGCTAATCGGTACCTTTGCCTGCATGGCCGCGCTCGGTTACTCAATCAACCTCATTACGTTATTCGGCTTGGTACTGGCCATTGGTATTGTGGTCGATGACGCCATTATTGTGATCGAGAACGTCGAACGCATCATGAAGGAAGAGGGATTGTCGCCGCGCGACGCGACCCTTAAAAGTATGCAACAGGTAACCGGCCCTATTGTTGCCACTACGCTGGTATTACTGGCGGTATTCGGCCCAGTCGGGTTTATGCCGGGTATAACAGGCGAGCTCTACAAGCAGTTCTCGGTAACTATTTCCTGCGCCGTACTCATTTCCTCTATAAACGCATTAACCCTGTCACCGGCACTCTGTGCGCTATTGCTAAAACCCAATCAAAAACCCATAGGCTGGCTGCGACCAGTGGAAATTGGCATCGAAAAGCTAACCGGTAAATACCAGGGTGCTATCGGCTGGATCCTAAAACGCGGCGCCCGCGTCGGCGCTTTTGTAATATTACTCTTAGTCGCTACCGCTTGGCTCGGCGTCAATGTACCGACTGGATTTATTCCCGGTGAAGACCAAGGCTATGTCTTTGTCGATATTCAATTGCCCGATGCAGCTTCTGGTGCGCGCACACAAAATGTTATCGAGAAAATCAGCGATATTGCCTTAAATGACCCCGCCGTCACCGACATTATTACCGTCTCCGGCTACAGTCTCATTGGTGGTGCAGGCCCCAACAATGGTCTAGGCATTGTTATGCTGAAAGACTGGGACGAACGCACAACCCCCGAGCTTAGTTTAAGGGGGGTTATTCCTCGTCTTCAAGGACAGCTTTGGGCCATGCCAGACGCGCAGATAATGGTGTTTAACCCACCTCCAATTCCAGGTTTGGGCACAGGTTCAGGTTTCGAGTTTCAGCTGCAAGATGTGCAGGGCCAAGAACCTAAAGATCTGGCTCAGGTACTGAACGGCTTGATTTATGACGCCAATCAACGACCTGAACTGAATCAGGTATTCAGCACCTTCCGCGCGAATGTACCGCAGTACTTTTTGGAAGTTGACCGAGATAAAGCTAAAGCCCAGGGCGTGGCTCTATCGGATGTTTTTCAAACTCTGCAAGCTAATCTCGGCTCCCTTTACATCAACGATTTCAATAAGTTCTCGCGTACTTACAAGGTTATGATTCAAGCCGAGGGCGAGTACCGCAGCGGTCCCGCTGATTTATCGAACTACTATGTCCGCAATGTCGACAATGAGATGGTACCGCTGATGACGCTGGCGCAATTGAGCCCGATTCAGGGGCCGACCAGCATCACCCACTTCAACCTCTATCGCTCGGCTAAGGTGTCTGGTCAACCAGCTGCAGGGTACAGCTCGAGCGAGTCGATCGCCGCTATGACCGAGCTGGCCGACAACTTCCCCGGCGGTTTTAGCTTTGAATGGTCCGGTCAGACTAAACAGGAAATTGAAGCCGGTAATCTGGCACCGATTCTATTTACTCTATCAATCATTTTCGTGTTCTTGTTTTTAGTGGCTCAATACGAAAGTTGGACCATTCCGATAGCGGTAATCGCTGCGGTACCGCTGGCAATTTTCGGTGCTCTGGCAGGACTCTATACGGTGGGTATGTCCAACAACATCTACGCCCAAGTTGGCATGATTCTATTGATCGGCATGGCCACTAAAACAGCCATTTTAATTGTTGAATTCGCCATCGAACAGCGACGCGAAGGCAAAACTATCTTTGAGGCCGCCTACAACGCCGCCCATTTACGCTTTCGCGCCGTACTAATGACTGCACTGTCATTTATTCTTGGCGTACTTCCACTAGTATTTGCCTCGGGCGCAGGCGCCGCTAGCCGTGTATCACTCGGCATGACCGTGCTTTGCGGCATGTTAGCTGCCACCATTCTCGGCACCTTCTTAATTCCAATTTTTTACCAGTGGGTTCAAACCTCTCGTGAAAAGATCGGTGGTCCAGAAAAAGCAGGCTTAAAATAAGACCCTACTAGAATAAATCTTTCTGCGGCGGTTTTCGTAGTCAATATCTGCGCGGCCGCCATCTGAAATATAACGGGCTTTGATCGAAGTTTCGTCGCTAGAATGCTGCCAAATTTTCATTTAGTTTTGAAACGGTGTTCGCTTTTAACGCACTACTCAGTGATTAATCAAAACCTCTAAATAATCTACTTTAATGTGCAAGCACATACTTTACTGTGGTCAGAGCGGGACGATTCGCTGTCTACACAATTTACCTAATCACTCTTTAAATCTATGCAAGCGTGACATACAACCACTACTTTAAGTGGAAGTATCCACAGGGCATAAATAGACCTCTTTATTTATCGGTCACTTCGATTTTGTCCACCTTTTGGAAACCTCTCGGCAGCTTATTGCCGCGCCTTCCGCGCTCACCCAAGTAGTGTTCCATATCGCTAGCCTTAAGATTGACATGCCGCTTGCCGGAATAGAGCGTTAAATACTGGCCCGGACCGATTAAAGCTAAGCCGGCGACAAACTCTTCCCTCGATTGCACTCGTGCCGAGGGAATATTGATGATCTTATTGCCCTTACCTCGGGCTAGTTCTGGCAGCTCGGTCAACGGAAAAGCCAGCAGGCGGCCCTCATTGCTAACCGCAGCCAGTATCGTACTTGCAGGGTTAACATTGAGTAATCGTGGTGCCAGCACCTTGGCACCCTTAGGCAGACTTAACGCCGCCTTACCCGCCTTATTCTTGGTGTAGAGGTCGCCAAGTTTGGCGATAAAACCGTAGCCCGCGTCGGTCGCCAGCAATATGCGCTGATCGTCTGGGCCCATCAAGGCGCCCTCAAATGTTGAGCCCGAGGGTGGATTGACGCGGCCAGTAACCGGCTCGCCTTGACCGCGCGCGGATGGCAAGCTGTGAGCCGCGATGGCGTAAGATCTACCAGTTGAATCGAGCAACAGAACGTTCTGATTGCTCTTACCCTGCACCGCGATTTTAAAGCTATCACCGGCTTTATAGTTGAGCGCTGAGGGGTCGATATCGTGGCCCTTGGCCGAGCGAATCCAGCCCTTTTCAGAAATAACAACAGTAATGGGCTCAACGCTCAGCAGATCCATTTCATTCAGAGCCTTAGCTTCGCCGCGAATCACTATAGGGCAACGGCGGTCATCGCCGAACTCTTCCGCAGCGGCAATCAGCTCTTTGCGCACGAGAGTTTTTAAACGGCGGTCGCTGCCGAGAAGTTGTACCAGCTGATTGCGTTCTTTCTCTAAAGCTTCCTGCTCTTGGCGAATTTTCACCTCTTCCAGACGTGCCAGCTGGCGCAGCTTAGTTTCTAAAATATATTCAGCCTGCATCTCGACTAAGTCGAAACGCTCCATCAATACCGGCTTAGGGTGCTCCTCCTCGCGAATGATACGAATTACTTCATCAACATTGAGGAACACCACCATCAAGGCGGCCAATCGCAACAGTCGCTCTTCCACTTTGCTGAGGCGATGTTCTAGTCGGCGGCGAGTGGTACCAATACGGAAACTGATCCACTCCGACAAAATGGTATTTAAGGCTTTAACCTTGGGCTTGCCGTCGACACCGATCATATTCATATTGACGCGGTAAGTGCGCTCTAAATCGGTACTGGAAAACAGGTGGCTCATCAATTGTTCAAGGTCGATACGGTTAGAACGTGGCACAATAACTAAACGCGTCGGATTTTCATGGTCTGATTCATCCCGCAAATCCGCAACCATCGGCAATTTTTTGGCCTGCATTTGGCTGGCGATCTGTTCCAGAATTTTGGCACCGCTGACTTGATGCGGCAGTGCCGTGACGACCACGTCGCCGTCTTCTTTGTGCCATATAGCACGCATACGTAAGCTGCCACGACCCGTCTCGTACATCTTTTGCAAATCGGCCCCAGGGGTAATCAGCTCCGCCTCGGTGGGCATGTCTGGGCCTTTAACGAACGCCATTAAGTCCGGTACTGTGGCCTTGGGGTGATCGAGTATATGCACCGCTGCAGCGCAGAGTTCGCGCAGATTGTGCGGCGGTATATCGGTGGCCATACCCACGGCAATACCGGTGGTGCCATTGAGTAGGATATTAGGTACGCGCGCGGGCAGAACTTCGGGCTCTTCTAAAGTGCCATCAAAATTGGGCAACCAATTGACAGTACCCTGACCCAACTCACTCAGCAGTGCCTCAGAATATTTAGTCAAACGCGATTCGGTGTAACGCATGGCAGCAAAGGATTTTGGGTCATCGGGTGCGCCCCAGTTGCCCTGACCATCCACCAGCGGATAGCGATAACTGAACGGCTGTGCCATCAATACCATGGCTTCATAAGAAGCGGAATCGCCATGCGGATGATATTTACCGATAACATCGCCGACGGTACGCGCCGACTTTTTAAATTTAGCGGTACTCTTTAAACCCAGCTCACTCATAGCGAATACAATACGGCGCTGCACCGGTTTTAAACCGTCACCAATATGCGGCAGAGCGCGATCGAGAATGACGTACATGGAATAATCCAGGTAGGCCTTCTCGGAATAATCTTTCAGTGAGATGCGCTCATCGGCATCTTGCAGGACGGGAGGATTGAGAACCTCAGACATACGACTTCCTGTGTAAAAGCGGCCTAACGGCGACTTTTTAGTGTTTTTTATAGATGTTTAGGCTTATACCAGATAAAAGGTTAAATCTCTACGCTGGCGGGCTGTACCTGATATTCAGTAAAGCCAGCTCCGGCGCACAAAGAATCACCTGACTAGCCTTAGCACCGCCTTTTAATAGTTGCCGATACTTTAAGCGCTGCACGCTCTTGGGTCAAAGCGTCAATGGCCGCCTCTTGCATGGCCTCGCCACCCTAGTTGAACATTCAGTCACTGCCATTGGCGACAAGGCAAATTACCAGACTCAAGAACTGACGAGTATGTAACAGTGCAGACAGTTTATACAGACGCCCAAGGACTGCAGCGACGCTGTCGTCAGGGCTAAAGGTCAGGCAAAGCACACCTTAGTCGCATCAGCCGCCACGAGCTGAGCATGCCCAGTCACGCACTCGACATGGTGCTACCCAAGCATAAAGACCTTAGTAATTTGATTGTTTAATGATGTAACAATGGCGACAAAATATAACCGGCGCAGATAAAGATTTTATCGGCGAAACACCAATGAAGCGCAGTGTTTTACAATAGCGTTGGTATTAATATGCTCGTCACATCGCTGAAGCCAGCCAGCAACAACGCATTGCTTCGCGTGTAAGGTTCAGCAAAAGCAGAGTTTATAACAGCTCGCCCGCCAAACTGCTGTTAGGACAAATTCAGTGACCTGGCCGTTTTATGCAACGGCTACATTGGTCTGCTCGCCCTCGGTGCGGGCAATAATAGCGGCGCCGGAAGCATCACTAAAGACATTCACTGCTGTTCGAATCATATCGAGAATGCGGTCGGTTACCAGCAATAATCCCAAGCCCTCGAGCGGCAGACCAATCACTCCCAGAATAACGGTAATGGCCACCAAGCTCGCCGCCGGAATCCCGGCCACACCGATTGATGTCAACAATGCCACCAGAACTATGGTGAACTGCTGCACAATGCTGAGATCGAGTCCGTAGGCCTGAGCAATAAACATCGCCGCTACACACTCATACAAAGCGGTGCCGTCCATATTAATAGTGGCGCCCAGTGGCAGAACAAAACTGCCAACATCATTGGAAACACCCACTTCATTTTCAACCGTTTTTAGGGTCAGCGGTAAAGTTGCTGAGCTGGACGCCGTAGAAAATGCCGTTAGCATTACCGGCGACATTGCCTGCAAAAAACGCTTGGGGTTGATACCGCCGACAAAACGCAACAACAGCGGCAGGGCGATAAAAGCGTGTACTAACAGTGCGATTAAAACCGCGAAGAAAAATTTAAGTAGCGGCATAAAAGCCAAAAAACCAGTTGCAGCAACCGTTTTAGCGACCAAACCAAACACACCGATAGGTGCGAAACGCATCACCCACATAGTGATTAACATGCTTACATCGAATACTCCCTGCCAGAATGTTTTTAGCATTTGACCACGTTCATCATCAATGCGAGTCATAAAAAAGCCGAACAGCAGGCAGAAAAAAATCAACCCCAACATCTGTCCCTCAGCTGCAGCCGCCACAACATTGGTGGGTACCATACGCAGAAAAACATCGCTAATATCGCTGGCACCGCGGCCCTCGACCTTCGCCAACACTGAATCAAGCTGTCCCTCACTAACATTGAGATTTAAGCTTTTACCCGCGGCTTCGCCATCGATGATGCCGGGCTGAATCAAATTCACCGTGGTTAAGCCAATTAAGATCGCCAGCAAACTGCTGCAGGCGTAAAACAAAATCGTTTTGCCACCCAGACGACCGAGATTGGCGCTGCCACCAATACCGGCGATACCGGAAATAATCGAGGAAGTAATTAGCGGAATAATGATCATCTTCAGGGCGTTAAGAAATAGCGCACCGACAAAGGCGTAGCTGGCATAGAGGCTCACACCCAGCACACTAGTATCTTTACCCGAGAGCAAACCCGCTGCAACGGCCAGAACGATGGCAATTAAGATCTGCCAGTGCAGGGCTAATTTTTTCATCTCAATTAATCTCTTATTATGCGTTTAGCGTTTGCAATTCAAGTACAGAGCTTCCACTTTATCGCGCGCCCAAGGCGTGCGGCGCAAAAACTTAAGGCTGGATTTAATACTCGGATCACTACTGAAACAGCGGATATCGATGCGATAAGCCAAACCGTCCCAACCGTAGTCATCGACCAACTCAGTAAGCAGCCGCTCTAAAGTAATACCGTGTAAAAGGTCATTGGGCTGTTCTTGGCTCATAGTATTTATCTCTCACAGGCTATGATCAGCCTTCTTCTGCTTCTCGGATACGCTCTTTACGCTCTTCTTCTTCCGCAAAAGCAGCTTTGATCTCTTCCAGTACGCCGTCGACATCGGCCAGATCGGAGCTATCTTCAAACTCACCGGTCAATTCCAGATCGGGGTCAAGAGCAGCATCTTCGAATAGCGCCCAGATTTCATCGGCATAGCGGGTCTTAAGCAGGTCGGGAGCATACTGACCGTAATAGTGAGTCATATTAGCCACATCGCGCTCTAGCATGGCGTATGCGTTGTTATTGGCCGCTGCATCTACCGCTTGCGGCAGGTCAATAATCACTGGACCGTAATCATCAACCAGCACGTTAAACTCAGACAAATCGCCATGTATCAAACCGGTACAGAGCATACGCATAACGTATACCATTACCACATAGTGGTCATCGCGAGCCTGTTCGGCGGTCATGGATACGTCATTTAAGCGAGGCGCTACACGGCCCTCGTCATCGCAAACCAACTCCATCAACAACACCCCGTCGAAACAACCGTAGGGTTTGGGGACTCGCACCCCTGCTGCGGCAAGTTTATAGAGCGCATCGACCTCGGCATTCTGCCAAACATCTTCCTGCTCTTTACGGCCAAACTTGGAGCCTTTTTCCATGGCGCGAGCGCGACGGCTATTGCGCACTTTGCGGCCCTCGCGATATTGCACCGCTTTTTTAAAGCTCCGTTTAGCGGCCTCTTTGTAAACTTTAGCGCAGCGAATCTCGTTTCCGCAGCGCACAACAAAGACTTCCGCTTCTTTGCCGCTCATTAATGGGCGCAGAACTTCATCGACTAAACCGTCTTCTATGAGAGGCAGTATTCTTTTGGGCGTTTTCATGGCGCAGATATTAACACAAACCTTCGCCTGCTACGCAATCATCAACTGACACCCATTTAGTAGTGGAACATTCCAATGGCTAAATGAGCAAGGCGCAAGCGAAGTTAACCTACTAAGCAAGACCCAACAGTTAACGCTATCCCTGATAAATATGGCTCCTCTGTGAGAATACATACTATCGAGCCTTTAAAAATACATTAAAAAAAACCCCGCACTCTGAAAACAAAGTACGGGGCTTTAGTTATGCGCTGAATACTTGCTGTTAAATCTGTGCCAGCACCTTATTTTCCTCTGGAGACTTTGGGCGCATGGCGCTCTTGGTGGACACTAGATCGTCAGCGGCGAGCTTATCCAGCATTTTCTGGGTGACCAGAACAATGCCTTCAGCACTTAGATGGAAACGTTCGGCATCGTGCTCGGCGTCCTCACCAATTACTAAGCCTTCAGGTAAATTGCACATGGCATCGACAATAACGCGCTTGAGCCGGCAGTGACGACCAATGTTACAGTTAGGCAGAATTACTGATTCTTCGAGATGGCAAAATGAATTAACGCGCACATTATTGAACAAAATAGTCTGCTCAATGGTGGCGCCCGAAACGATACAACCAGCAGACACTACCGAATTCAAAGCAGTGCCGATACGTTCTTCACGGTTGTAGTTAAACTTGGCCGCTGGGCGCTGATAATGAGCGGTGCGAATCGGCCAGCGCTCATCGTACAAATCCAGCTTTGGAATCAGACGAGTCAGATCCATATTGGCTTCCCAATAGGCCGCCAAGGTGCCCACATCGCGCCAATAAGGCTCATCGTGATTAATATTAGGTATGCAGCTATCGCTAAAGTGGTGCGCAACAATCTTATGTTTGCCAACACTAGAGGGAATAATATCCTTGCCGAAGTCGTGAGTAGAACCCGAGTCCATGTGATCTTTGACCAAGTCTTCACGCAGCATATCGGCATTAAAAATATAGATACCCATACTGGCCAAGCTGCGGCCGGGCTTGCCTGGCATTTCTGGCGGATTGCTCGGCTTTTCAACAAAAGCGGTAATGTTGCTGTCGGTATCAGCTGCCATCACACCAAATTCACGCGCGGTGGAGGAGTCGACCTCAATACAGCCAACGGTAATCTGCGCCTCTGACTCAATGTGCTGCTTCAGCATCAAAGAGTAGTCTTGCTTATAGACATGGTCACCGGCCAATACCAAAATATACTTGGGATCGACACCACCGATAATCGACAAGTTTTGATAAACCGCATCGGCAGTACCTTCGTACCAGCTCTCCTCATCGGTCTGCTGCTGCGCAGGCCAAAGCTCAATAAACTCATGAAAGTCAGAGCGCAGAAAATTCCAGCCGCGCTGCACATGCTGATTCAAGGTATGCGAGCGATACTGTGTGGCCACACCAATGCGACGGATACCCGAGTTAACACAGTTGGAGAGGGGAAAATCAATAATCTTGAATTTACCGGCAATGGGCACAGCAGGCTTAGATCGGTCATCGGTAAGCTGCTTCAAACGGCTACCGCGACCACCGGCTAAAATAATAGCAAGCGTTTGATTGAGTGCGGTATTTAAATCGAGTCTACCTAATTCTTCTTCTTTCATTATCATTCCCTGTAATACGGCTAACTGACGTCACCTTGCCATCATTAAATAGCTCGGCAGCGGCTTAAAAATTCTGTAGCGCGATTTTATTGTCAACAAGCTGTAATATCACCGTCAACACGCACCAAGTCAATGACGTTATTAACGTCTTACTCAGATACTAAGATAGCGCAGTTTTCTTTATATGGAAATCACCAAAATGAAAGTTCTTTTCGTCGCTTCCGAAGCCTACCCCCTAATTAAAACCGGAGGCCTCGCCGATGTAGCGGGAACGCTGCCTATTGCTCTAAAAAAGAGCGATATTGACGTGCGCTTGCTACTTCCGAACTACTCCATACCGGGCACTACTAACGGCAGCTTTATCAGCAGTGAACTGCACAATCTTAATACTGTATGCGCGCTGGGCAATCCTTTTGGCTTCGGAGAGATTACGTTATTGGCCGGTAACACCGATGACGGCTTAGATATATGGCTACTAGACTGCCCTGAACTTTATAGCAGTCCGAACGATACAAAATCGGGCCCCTATTTAGATTCCTCCGGTCGCGACCACGACAACAACCACCAACGCTTTGCCGTCTTGTCTTGGGCCGGCGCCACCTTAGGTCTGCACGGTAAGTTACTGGGCTGGCAGGCTGATTTGGTACATGCCCACGACTGGCAGGCCGGTCTTATCCCTGCCTATTTTAAAACTTGGCAGCAGCGCTGTCCGCCGGTGGTATTTACTATTCACAACTTGATGTACAGCGGTGTATTCAAAGGTGAGAAATACGCCGGACTAGGCCTTTCATCCGAACTCTATAATGTCGATGGGCTCGAATACTATCGTGATTTTTCAACCCTAAAAGCAGCACTCCAATACGCCGATGCCATAACCACCGTGAGCCCCACCTACGCCAATGAGATTCAGACGACAGAATTTGGATGCGGCTTGGAAGGGCTGCTGCAAAAACAAAAGCATAAGTTGCGCGGCATTCTAAACGGCGTCGACTACACGATCTGGAACCCAGAATCTGACCGCGCCATTACCAAGAATTATGGCCTTCGCAATATTGGCGCTAAAAACGTTAACCGCAGTGCATTGCTTAAGCATAATAATTTACCGCTACAGAATACTGCACCGGTATTTGGCATTGTCAGTCGATTAACCAGCCAAAAAGGCTTGGATCTAGTTATTAACGCGCTACCGTCAATACTTGAACGCGGCGCGCAATTGGTTGTGCTTGGCAGTGGCGACAAAGCGCTAGAAGCCCAATACCTCGAATTAGCACAGCGCCATCCTCAACAAATTGCGGTCACTATCGGCTACGATGAAAATTATTCACACTTGCTACAAGCCGGCTGTGACTGTTTGTTAATTCCGTCTCGCTTCGAGCCCTGTGGACTAACTCAACTTTATGCATTGAAATATGGCACTCTGCCACTGGTGCGCCACACTGGAGGTTTAGCAGATAGCGTCAGTGAAGGTATGGATGGAAAACTGCAAACCGGCTTCGTATTTGGCAAGGCCGACGCCGAGGAACTCGCTGCAGCCATGCACCGTGCCGCAGACGTTTACAGTGATAAAAAGCAGTGGCAGCAGCTGCAAAGCAACGCTATGAACATGGACTTTAGTTGGAATAAAGCAGCAGACGATTACATCGCGCTCTACCAAGAGGTTATTGCTAAGCAATAACGAGATGTGCGGATGAATGTGTCCGCGCAACCCCGCTTAAAACATTTTAGTTACTAGCAATAGGCCCAAGCTACCCCAGCAAACTACCAAAACAACAATATCAATTTTCTTACGCCGCTCGCTGCGCTCGGTTGGATCTTTGGCCTTGCTACTCTTGCCTTGAATATTAAAAGAATCACAGGCGGGGCAGCGCCCAGCATGAAATTTTTTTGATGCTTTATTACCACAATCTAAACAGCGCCAGCCCATCAACCCCTCCGTCACTCATACTTTGCCCACAAGGCCCACATAACGCTAAGCCTTTTTTTTCAAAAACCAATTTAAAGCCGCTAGAGATATGCATGCCAAGGCTATACCGCAGCCATTGGCCAACACATCTAACAGCGAAAAGGTACGGCCAACCGACGCCTGTAAAATTTCAACCACTAAAGAATAAGCTAGCAGTGCCACAGCCGCGATTAAAACTGGCCCCTGTAATCGAAACGCTAACTGCAGTGAAATATAGAGCCCACCCCAGCCAAAAAGATGTAAAGGTTTGTCCCATAGCGCTTCGGCAATAGTCCCTTCAACAGCCATCAGAGAAAGGTAGGTAGCCATCGCCAGCCATAACAGAAACTGCAGGCGCAGCAGCCACAAGGGGGCGCCCCTCTTAAAAGTCATAGCCTACGCCCACTGTTATACGAGTATCGTCTTGCTCGGGCAACACACCGGCCTCATCACGCTGCGGGCTTTGAGTCCTATCCCAAGTAAATGAGATATTAAAATCCAATGCATCGGTCAGTTCGTAATCTATACCGATTAGTGAGTGATGCTTGTAGCGGCCCAATTCCTCGTTAGTTATCTGTACATTATAAAGGGCGTTAAGATCTATTGTTTTACTGAGTTTATAATCCCACTGTGTTTCAAACATAAACAAGCCGGAACCTTCCGGGTTATTTTCACCGTCGCTAACACTGACAAAACGAGTGTACTGGTAACCTGGCCCGGCAGCTACATTCCACGTCGTTTTTGAATTATTAATTAAGTGGTAACCGACCCCCATACCCATAGTGACTCGGTTGGAAACGTTTTGAATTTTATCGCGGTAATATCCGCCGTAAATCGGTCGCCAGAAAAGTTTTTGAGTGATAAACACGTCGTAACTAGAGCTAATACGGTGACTATTTTCTGTCTCTACATCATTTATCTGACGCAAGTTGGCTGCATAATTAAATTGAAACTGATTCTCATTGGTGCGGCGTTTAACATCGATATTACTATCAAGTATATTTTCCGGACTATTGCCTCGTGCAAAATTACCGCCGAGGACAATCTTAGCGCTCCAATAATTCGACTCTTTGAGCCCGCCCGCGGCCATGGACATAATACCCTTGGCATCGTAACCCTCAGCGTTTTCACCGTTAAAGCTGACTCGTCCATCTCGCATCAACACTTTGCCAATGCCTTCACTGCCATTGTTAAAACGAACACTCAATACCCGTGCAGAACGAATTTCCGCCACATCCTCCCAATCTATACTCAGTAAACCGAGATTATCGCTGTCAAATTCCAGCTCGGCTTCGTAAAGAACTTTGAGTTCACCTTTGAGCCACTCGCCTGATGTCAACTTAATCCAGTCGAACTGTGCTGAAAGAGGCTCGTCACCCCATTTTGGTTGCGCTATGACAGAAACAGAAAAAATACATAACTGGAAAACAACTAATACAGCGACACAATTTGAAAGCATGTAGATTATTCCTAGCTACCGTCTTCACCGTCAAGCATATGCCCCAATTTACCTTTTTTGGTTTCAAGGTACTTTGTATTGTGCGGGTTGCGACCAGTTTCGTGAGCCAAGCGTTCAGAAATGGGGATTCCCATATCCTGTAATGCTTGAATTTTTTTAGGATTATTAGTCATAAGCTGCAGTGCACCAATGCCCAGCTGCTCGAACATAGGCTTAAGTATAGAATAATCTCGCATGTCCGCACCAAAACCCAACTGCTCGTTGGCTTCGACAGTATCAGCCCCACTGTCTTGTAATTTATAGGCTTTGATCTTATTGAGCAGACCAATGCCTCGGCCTTCCTGACGCAGATAAAAAATAGCGCCGCGACCGGACTGAGCAATCTTGTGCATGGCCGATTGCAGTTGGGGGCCGCAGTCGCAGCGCAGACTAAACAATGCATCGCCGGTCAGGCATTCAGAGTGGATACGCGCCAACAAGGGTTCATCGGCGTGTAAATCACCCATCGACAGCACCAAGTGTTCTTTGTCGTTGTCGCTGTCCTCGAAGCCGTGCATTTCAAAAATGCCCCAAGGGGTAGGCAACTTAGAGGACTCAACATAACGGATTGGCATAATAATATTCTACTTAGTAAAACAGGATTTGCGGAGGAGTATAGGACAGTTCAATTTGAAAAATATCGATTATACGCGCGTTCAGAGATGTATGGCTAAACTACAGCCCTGAAGGCAGTACCCTTAATTCTTATCAACGGACACATAAAAATACTCACCCAGCACCAAAAAATAAGCTCACAACTTAGACTGCAATACCATGACACCCTCATCGCGCCACATTTTGACACGACTTAAGTAGCTATTTCCGAGCAAAATAATTGAAGGAGAGTCGCCAACTATTATGGTGGCGGCCACATGATGAACCTGCACGTTACCCACCGTCACGCGGTCGAGCATAACGTCAAAAGAATCGGCCGTACCATTGGCAGTAGATACACTGCTCTTGCGACCAGCGCGATAATTTATACCCAACTGCTGTGCGGTTTGCATATTCATTGCCACCGACGTAGCGCCGGTATCAAGCATGACCTGCACCGGGCGGTTATTAATACGTGCAGGGGTGATGTAGTGGCCGCCATGCCCACTGGCTAGACGCACTTCAGCCGCCGATGTCTTTTTATAGCTACCGCCAATACGATTAGAGAGGGTCAAAAAATGACGCTCTCCATCAATTTCAACCAGTGCGCCCTTGGTGTCGGCTTTAATGAGTGACACCCCCTCAGGACTGGTATTACCCACTTTTAAAAGACGTTGTTGGCCATCAATCAGTAATACCGCGCTACCGCCAATCAAACCTTTAACCTGTACAGAAGGCGCCGCTTGCAGCCCTGTGGCCAGTAAAAAAATACTCAGTAGAAAAAAAATTCGCAACATTCCATCGCCCTTTATTTAAAAAACAGGGACAGTAAATATACCGGCTTGAAAATACCAAGCTAGCGCCTGTAACCCAATACCAGCATAAACTGCCGCCAGCACATCATCCAGCATAATACCCATGCCACCGTGAATTTTGGCATCCACTGGGCCTATAGGCCAAGGCTTAAATATATCGAAAATACGAAACAGCACAAAACCCAGTAAAATCCATAGCCATCCTTTGGGGGCTAATAACATGGTTAGCCAATAGCCGACCATTTCATCCCAGACAATACCACCGTGGTCGTGTACCCCGAGGTCTTTGCTGGAGCGATCGCAAAACCATACCCCAACAGCGTAGGTGAGCAGCAAAAAAGGTAAATATAGCCACAGTGACCAATCCTGAATGAGCAAGTAGATGGGTATGGCGGCCAAAGTGCCAAATGTGCCCGGCGCTTTGGGGACAAGCCCAGAGCCAAAACCGAAAGCCCAGAAATGCGTCGGATGGCTAAAAAGCTGTTTAAAGGTTGGGGTATTAATTGAGCTCATAATAATGTTCTTAATTTAGGCGGCTAAAAATGATTGTAACCTGTTGTGGATAAATTAACTTCGACCCCCTCACTACGGCATATCACGCCGCTACCCGCGACTATCTCGCCGATAATTGTCGCCTGCAACTGGCCGCTATCAATAAATGCCTGCAAAGCAAGTTGCTTAGCAGGCGGCAAAGTAAAGCAAAGCTGATAGTCATCGCCGCCAGCCAGCGCCCAAGTCTTGGCCTGCTCGACGCCAACATTGGCTCGCATGGCGTTCGATAATGGTAAGCGCTCCATATCAATTACAGCGCCAACTTTACTGCACTCACAGATATGTCCTAAATCGGCCACAAGACCATCGGAGATATCCAGCGCGGCTGAAGCCAACCCTAGCAGCAGCTGTCCTTCAACCAATTGTGGCCTCGGCCTGTAAAAGCGGTCGAGTAAATACTCACGTGCAGCCGCACCGGGCCACAACTTATCCTGAATAACGGCCAACGCCGCGGCGCCGTCTCCCAGACAACCCGTGACACAGACCAGGTCACCTATACGGGCGCCCGAGCGACGCAAAGCATGTTTACTGTCGACCGCGCCGTGAACTTGAAGAGTCATGCTCAACGGCCCGCGGGTCGTATCACCACCGACCAACACACAATTAAATTCATCGGCGGCGGCAAACAAACCGACACTAAAGTCTTTTAACCAATCAGGGTTAGCCTCGGGCAGCGTTAGCCCTAGAGTAAACCACAGAGGCTCGGCGCCCATGGCAGCAAGATCACTCAAATTCACGCGCAAAGCGCGCTCGGCAATCAGCCGAGAGCTGGCGTCGGCAGGAAAATGTACGCCAGCCACCAAGGTATCCATCGATACCGCCAACTGCTTGCCCGCAGGTATATCTAACAGCGCACAGTCATCGCCAATGCCCAATGCCACACCTCGGCGGTGCGCGCTGCGTGCAAAATAACGTTTGATTAAATCAAACTCACCGACTGCCATTCAAAAAACCTTTCTTATAATACAAAAACACCCGGAATAACCGGGTATTTTGATGGGGAAAGAAGCTCTCTGTTAACGCTTACGATCAGCAGCCACTTCAACTTTACGCGCATCCGCAGCGGTACAATCGAGCACGCCATTGATAAACTTGTGCGCGTCAGTAGCACCAAACTTTTTCGCCAGAGTGACCGATTCGTTGATCACCACTTTGTAGGGCACATCCAAGCGATACTTAAGTTCATAAGTAGACATGCGCAAAAGCGCCATAGTAATCGGGTCGAGTTCTGCAATCGAGCGCTCCTGCAGATGCGGACCAAATAAGGCTTCGATATCACCCAAGTTCTTGGCCGTATTGTGCAGCAGTTCGTGAAAGTATCCGACATCGACCTTGCTCATATCATTGTCGTTCTTGTACTCGTTCTCGATTACATTGAGGCTGGCACCAGCCATATGCCACTGGTACAGCGACTGCATAGCGTAGTGGCGAGCCTTGCGGCGCATTGCGGGGGATACGTTCATTGTTTAATCTCGATTTCGATTTCGATTGCTAGCACCATTTTCCAATGGGAGAAGCGAGGACGTCTTCCCGTGAATTAGAAGACGGGGAGCGCAGAATTATCGCGTATATGTAATACACGATGATTCGAGCACCGCATCGCCGAAGCTCACGGGAAAAGGACAGGCTATACCTTAGAAAAAAGGGAGACCATTTCTAGGGCGGTATGCGCAGCTTCACAGCCTTTGTTGCCAGCCTTGGTACCAGAGCGCTCGATGGCCTGTTCGATGGAATCAACAGTCAGCACACCGAAGCTGACTGGGATACCGGAATCCATAGAGACTTGCGCCAAACCTTTAGTGCACTCGCCCGCCACGTATTCAAAGTGCGGAGTACCACCGCGAATCACCGCGCCAAGGGCAATAATGGCGTCAAACTTTTTGGTGGAGGCGATTTTTTGGGCCACCAGCGGAAATTCAAATGCGCCGGGGGCGTAATAAATCGTGATATCTTGGTCTTTTACACCTTGGCGACGCAAAGTATCGAGAGCGCCATCTTTGAGCGCCTCAACTACAAAGCTGTTCCAGCGACTAACTATCAGTGCGTACTTGCCAGAGGTATTAACAAAATCGCCTTCAATTACTGTGTAGTTAGACATATTTAGCTCTCAATTCTATACATTTATAATTTCCGCCAGAGGCGGGTAATATGTTTCGTTTTACCACTCGGCTTTGCGTGCTCAATCTTCGCAAATAACGTGTTCGACCACTTCCAGATCAAAACCCGATAACGCCGAAAATTTCATTGGCGCCGACATCAGTTTCATCTTTTTAACACCCAGATCCTTAAGAATCTGGGAGCCAGTACCGACTTGTTTGTACACTGAGTCTTGGCATGGGCGCTTCTTTTTACCGCTCAGCATCCAGTCGACACTCTCTTCAATTTCGGTGCTGCTCTGACCATGGCAAATCAGCACTACTATACCGGCGCCCTCTTCATTGACCTTTTTTAACGCGCTGCGGTAAGTCCAAGACTTGCCCCCGGCAGATTCAGGGCGTTCAAGCGCTAGTAAATCACGAGCACTGTCGAGCACATGCACACGCACCAGCGTGGCATCATCGCTCTTGACAATACCGCGGCTGATCACAAAATGCAGCCCACCACGGGCTTCATCGCGATAGGTGCGCAGCTCAAATGGACCGAATTCGGTCTCAACGCTGCGCTGATTGATACACACCACGGTTTTCTCTTTAACCGAGCGATAGTGAATCATATCGGCGATGGTGCCAATTTTTAGATCGTGTTCACGAGCAAAAATTTCTAAGTCAGGACGGCGCGCCATGGTACCGTCTTCGTTCATAATTTCAACAATCGCAGCCGACGCATCAAAGCCCGCTAGGCGCGCCAAGTCGCAGCCAGCTTCAGTGTGACCAGCCCGGCTCAAAACACCGCCGGGCTGCGCCATCAGCGGAAAAATGTGGCCTGGCTGAACGATATCATGCGCCTGAACATCGCGCCCAACGGCAGCGCGAATAGTGCGCGCGCGGTCAGCGGCACTAATACCAGTGGTCACACCCTCAGCCGCTTCGATAGAGACAGTAAAGTTAGTTGAGTGAGCGGCATTATTGTCGGACACCATCAGCGGCAGCTCCAACAGCTTGCAGCGCTCCTCGCTCAAGGTCAGGCAGATTAAGCCGCGAGCGTGGGTGGCCATGAAGTTAATATCTTCTGGGCGCACCTGCTCGGCTGCCATAATCAGATCACCTTCATTCTCGCGATCTTCGTCATCCATCAGCACAACCATTTTGCCCTGACGGATGTCATCAATTAGCTCTTCGACGGTGTTCAGCTTCATCTCGGTCATCAACCTTATCTCTCATTCCGACACGCCAAGGTAAGCCCCTAGCATTCTTTAACGACGACACCAACGATAAGCTTTTCTCTGGTGCTCAGCTCAATCTAGGTAATCAACTGTATTTTAAACTAACCAAACCCATGTTCGGCTAAAAACTCTAAAGTCATGCCTGATTTAGTGGGCTCCGCCGCCTTATCTCCCAAGAGTAGACGTTCGAGATAGCGGGCAATTAAATCTACCTCCAGATTCACCTTTGAGCCCGATGAATAGCCACCCATTACGGTGTGGGCAATAGTGTGAGGCACAATATTCAATTCAAACTCGGCACCATCGATAATATTAACCGTCAGGCTTGTGCCATCGATAGTGATTGAACCTTTGTGCGCAATATACTTGGCCAACGCTTCAGGCGCGCGAATACGAAAACGCTCAGAGCGAGCATCTTTAGAGCGGGACATCACTTCGCCGACACCATCGACATGGCCCGAGACCATATGACCGCCGAGGCGCGTCTGCGGCGTCAGCGCTTTTTCTAAGTTGATGCGCATGCCAATCTTCCAGTCGCGCAGAGTAGTGTTGTCTAAAGTTTCCACCGATACATCCGCCCAGTAGCCGTCGCCCGGCAGATTAACCACCGTTAAACAGACACCATTAGTGGCAATAGAGTCGCCTAGATGCACATCCAGTAAATCCAAATCATTAGTTTTTATGCGCAGTCGCAAGTCGCCATTCTTAGGTTCGACAGCCACTAAAGTGCCAACGGCTTCAATAATTCCAGTAAACATTTTTTATGCCTCCTTATCGGGCACAGCGGTGATTTTCCAGTCGTCGCCCACGGCTCTGACATCGGTAATTTTCAACTCTAACTTGCCCGCCATAGTATCCAGCGGTAATTCAAATAAAGGCCTCGCAGAGCTCCCCATTAGCGTCGCCGCTAAATATACGACCAGTTCATCGACTAGCCCACGGCGCATAAAGCCACCACTTAAGGTAGCACCCGCTTCCAACAACACTTCATTACACTCGCGTTTAGCCAGCGCTTTAAGCAGGGCGAGCAAATCAACTCGACCCTCGTGCTGACCCTTGCCTGGCAGCGATAAGAGCTCCACCCGATCGGGCCACCCCTCGCACAAAGTCATATCGGCATTATTATGCACCAACAAAATTGGACCTCCGCCCTGCAAAATCAAGGATTTTTTCGGCAGGCGCAGATTGGAATCAACAATGACTCGCAACGGCTGTTTAGCAGCGGCAAGCTTGGCTTCTTCTGCCTCTAAACCCAGCTCCGCTGCACGGACTGTGTACTGCGGATGGTCAAACAAGATGGTATCAACACCGGTAATCAGAGCACAACTGCGGGCGCGCAAGCGCTGTACATCAGCGCGCGCTTTAGGGTTGGTAATCCACTTACTTTCACCCGAAGCCATAGCCGTGCGGCCATCTAAACTCATAGCCGATTTGCTGGTGACGCGCGGCAAGCCGCAATGCATGCGATGAATAAATCCGCGATTTAAGGCGCGGGCAGATTCCTCCATTAACGCACCAGAAACTTCCAAACCGGCCGCATCAAGCAAGTCCAAACCGCGACCTGCCACTAACGGATTGGGGTCTTCCATGCCGTAAACTACCCGCACAACACCAGCATCGATTAACGCCTGCGCGCAGGGGCCAGTTTTACCGGTATGGCTGCAGGGCTCCAAGGTCACATAGGCGGTGGCGCCCTTAGCGTCAGTGCCGGCAGCGGCTAGAGCATTCACTTCAGCATGACCCTCACCTGCGCGCGCGTGCCAGCTTGCACCGACTACTTTATCGTCTTTGACCAACACGCATCCCACCCGAGGATTCGGCATAGTGGTGTATAAGCCTCGTTCGGCCAAGCGCAAGGCACGAGCCATATACTGGTTGTCACTGGCTCTGGGTAACGTAAACATCAACTGCTCCCTATGAAATTTCTGGCTTGCGTTCAAGTTTATCAATCTCTGCCCTGAATTCGTCGAGATCCTGAAAACTGCGATATACAGAGGCAAAACGCACATAGGCGACCTCGTCAAGCAGGCGCAGCTGCTCCATCACGGTCTCGCCTACCAGCAGCGATTTCACTTCGCGCTCACCAGTGGCTTGAAGCTTGCGCTTAATGTGAGCAATTGCCGCTTCAATTTTATCAAGGCTTACCGGGCGTTTTTCCAGCGAACGGGTCAAACCGGCACGTAACTTTTCCTCGTTAAAGGGCTCGCGGGTACCATCTTGCTTAATCAACGCGGGCATCAACAGCTCGGCCATTTCATAGGTGGTAAAGCGCTCATTGCACACAGTACACTGACGCCGACGCCGCACCTGCTCGCCCTCGGCAACCAGACGCGAATCTATGACTTTAGTTTCATCAGTGCTGCAGAAGGGGCAGTGCATGAAAGACGTGCTCTAAGCTTAAAATTGGCTGCTAGTTTAGCATAACTCCAACGCCGTTAGCACAAGAGCAACCATTCAGTGGAATGCACATGTTTATTGAGGGACAATAAACACCTAGCACCCACGATAATACTAATAATTGAATAACCGAGCTGATGGATAATAAAGACAACGATAACTCTCGGTTCATTGGCATCAACAACGGAAATTTAGGGCCATGTCAGACATTACCTACATAGAGATTGACGGCCAAATCTGGCAACTGTTTGCCGACGGCAAAATGACTCTCCTGCAACAGGGAGGCATCATCCCTGATAGCGTGGAAATTATTAGCCTCAAAGATTTCCATGCTACTGATAATGCCGTGCAACTTCCCAGCCACTTGCTGAGTAACAGCTCGCTGGCTAGCAACATGAGTAGCACCAGTGCAGTAAGCAGCGGCAGCACTTTGGTCAACATCTTTAGTCCTATTGGCCGCACTGGCGATGAAACACTTGCCAGCGCAGGCTTCCAAACTTTTGGCCTACCCGACACCCCCGCCACCTCTTCCACCCAATATACTGACGAGTTAGTTGGTAGAATCGATCCCGACGCTAGCGTTAGTATTGTTATCGATGACGACGCCAATTTAACAGACAGCTACGTTAACCGATTTGAAAATCTCAGCGTTGGTTTTAGCGGCATAACTGCCAACCTTGCTGACGGTTGGCTCATCGAGATACTGCTCACTGACAGTCAGGGACAAACCTTTAGCGCTCAGAGCAACACTTTTAACAATGCTTGGTTGCTACCTAGCGAAAATTTGTCTGCGCTAGCCGAAGGCCCTTTTAGCGCTACCGCCACCGCCCGCGACATCTACGGAAATTTTGTTTCCAGTACCAGCAGCAGCACTAAAGATACCCTCGCCGAAGGCATTGAAATTGCTCTTGATACCGGCAACGACACTCTCATCGATCTATTTGAAGCTCCTGCTGCAAAACTATCAGGACAATTTGAGTATGTTCAATCCGGCGCCGAGATACTGATCACTATTACCGACAGTGCTGGCACACGCCTAAACTTCTCCTCCAATCTCGACGCCACTGGAAACTGGAGTATTACCGCCGACCTTAGCAACCTAGCCGAGGGGCAGTTACAGCTTCACGCCGAAACCATTGATAGGGCGGGCAACCCGGCCGAAATTGATAATCAAATTGAGCTGGTCTTAAGCCCTCGTATTACCCTTGAAAATCCGGACAGTGACGGCCAATTTGACGACGGCGTTTACAACCAGTTCGAATCATCCAAGCAACTGTATTTTGGCACGCTGTTTAATGTCGAAGACGGGCAAGAGATTACCGTCACTATCACCGATGCTTTTGGCATGCTCGTTACAGCCACCACCATTGCCAGCAACAACGCCTGGAGCGCTGACGAGGTAGATACGTCAGGCCTTGCAGATGGGCCACTGACTATTACCGCTAGGGTGAGCAATCTTGCCGGTGCACAGGTTGACGCCACGCTCAATCGCACCCTCGACCAAACCGCCGCCATCACTGCCGAGTTTGTCGACCCCAATAGCGACAGTATTTATAACTATCTGGAAGCGATGCATGCCAGCCTGCGTGGCGTGGTAACCGACATTGAAGTCGGCCAGCCGGTTTATATTAGCGTCAGCGATGGCAGCACAAGCATTCAGGCTATTGGTCAGGTGCAAAGCGGCGGCTTATGGGTCGCTAACGACATAGACCTGTCAGCCGCCAGCGGCGAGACATTATTTCTAACTATTAATGTTACCGATAAAGCTGGCAACCCCGCCAGCGCCAGTGCGACCATTGCTTACGACCCGATCGCTATCATTAGTGACAGCGCCTTTGACAATCAAGACGGCGATCAAGATCAACTTTTTAATGCCGCCGAGGTGGCTTCGGCTATTACACTGCAGGGCACCACCGACAATATAGAAAACGGCCAGCCGTTACTGGTGACCATTTCCGATGGCATAAATCCTGATGTCATTGTCAATACCACGGTCGTTAATGCCACCGGCAGTGGCATTAATACCAGCGCTGGAGAGTGGATTACCGCGCTCAACGGCGTCGACATATCCAGCCTCAACGATGGAGATTTAGAGGTAACTATTACCGGCGCCGATGTGGCGGGCAATACCGCCATCGGCACCGATGTGATCCATAAAGACACTTTAGCGGCAATAACCGTAGTATTCGATGGCGATGGCAAGCTCTCTGTTAGTGAGCTAGCCGAGGTGTCCATAAGCGGTGTCACCACTGACGTTGAAGCAGGTCAAACGGTTAACCTTACCATTTCTGGCGGCGGTGCTGCAGACATCAATTTCACTGCCAGTGTACAAGCTGATGGCAGTTACAGCAGCCTTAACGAGACCCCGACAAGTTACGATCTTAGTGCCTTTAATGACGGCTCTCTATCCGTCAGCGCAGAGGTAACTGACGCCTCGGACAACCCCGCTAATGCTATTAATTACGCCCTCAAAGATGTCGTCTTAGACATCGATATTGATACCGGCCTCAACGGTCTTGACATCGAAAAAATCAAATTTGGTACTCCAACTATTTTCCGTGGCACAACTGATGCAGAAGAAAATCAGGTTGTTACGCTCACGTTTGCCGATGGCAGCAATGAATTTCAAACCACAGCCAGCGTAGACAGTAGTGGTGAGTGGGCCACCTCATCGATTGCTCCCTCGGGACTAAATCCATTATTAGCCTGGACGTTCAACGCCGAGGTTAGCGACCAAGCAGGCAACTCCGCAGTCGACGACACCCCCACATTAGATATCCCCTCTGGAATCATACTTTCAGAAAGCGCACTGACCGTCGCTCCCGATAGCGAAGTATCGCAACTGCGCATCGATATTGGTGGTGACTCGGCAATTAACACCGCGCCTTTTATTTTTAGTGAGAGTAGCCGCCAAACTGCTTTTGACAAACTTACATCGAGCGATGGCGTCAATTCAGACATTACCACCACCGTTAGTGTTTCTGGCGATGGAAAAACTATTCAGCTGATTCGCAATATCGATGGTTTTGTAGTGATTGAGGGTGTTATTGAGGACACCAGCACCAGCGTTACCCTGACGCTTTATGGCAGTATCGAACAGGCTGGCAACACCGCAAGCATCGGCAGCGGCATACTGATACAAGCGATACAAAACGATGTATCTGCGGATACCAGCGCCGAGGTAGTCGAAGCGCGCCTGAATTTTATTGTGCGTGACGGTTTAACATTTGCCGAAGATGATAGCTATCAGGTCACCGAAGACAGAGATGCCACTGGAAATCTGTTCGACAATGACAATCGGCTTGAAGGCCCCTTAGAAATAAAAACCATTGATTACCTTGGCACCATATACAGCGTTGCCTTTGGCAGCCCCGCCGTTATTATCGACGCCTCTAAAGGCACCCTCTCGGTCAATCAAGATGGCAGTTGGAGTTTCTCGGCCGCCCGCAATCAAGATCATTCCGGCAATAACCCAACCTTTGAGTTTACCTATGTTGCCGAAGATGCCGATGGTGATGAAGATTTTGCCGACGTTGTGCTTAATATATCCGATGGTGATGAAGGCTACTTAGGCGACATCGCCCTTAACACCAGTGAACAGTTACTTAGCAACCTGCCGGGCACCACCGCCACTACCGTCCGCATTGAAGCAGGGTCGGACAATCTAGCCGAAAACTCGGCAACATTCCTGCAGGAAACAATCGGCTTACTAGCAGCGCTAAATTTAACGAGTGATGGTGAGGCACTTAGCTACGCAATCAGCGCCGACAATAAAACAATTACCGCAATGACTAATAACGGCGATAACGTTTTTATTACTGTGATCAGCGACAATCAAAATACTAATGGCCAAGATCTAGACGTTACCGGCACCACCACTTGGTATCGCCCATTAGATCACGACAACGGCTCAGGCGATCAACTCAAGCCGGTATATTTAGTCACCGCCACAGACTCTGATGGCACAACTATTGCCCCAGCGACTGTAGAGGTCGATTTTAATGACGGTCAGTTGCTTAACGCCATAACCACTAGTCAGGTGGCACTCGATGAAGATGATTTAAGCCCCACAGAGCAAGTCGGCACACTGAGAGTAATACTCGGCTCGGATTATCTCAATGCAATCATGTTTAATGAGGCCAGCGGTCAGCCAAGCTTTACCAGTAACGGCGAAACGCTTAGCTACACGATTTCAGCCGATGGCCTAACACTCACCGGTTCAAGCTCCGAAGGCGAAGTGATTCAGGTAGTACTCGACTCTGTACCCAGCCATAATAGTGCGCCCCCATACCCCTCCAGCGTCGACATTTCTTACACTGTAATATTAACTCGAGCGCTAGATCAGCCCAATACTGCGGGCAGTGACAACGCCGAGCTAGCCCTGCCGTTCGCAGTGACATTTACGGATTCTGATGGCGATACCGCGACCAGTACGTTGAACATTGTGGTTAACGACCAAATGGCGCCAGTAGTAACACCCCTGTCGCTTGCTGCCACTGAAATTCCTAACAAAGACGACAGCAACTTAAGCGAACACGATGAAGGCGTAATATCGATTACCGCTGGCGGCGATAAAATCGTTTCGCTGCAATACGGTGTCGTCGACGGCAGCGCTGTAAAAGACACCAGCGGCAACTTTATAACCAGTAACGGCGTAGCGCTATTATGGCGTAGTAACGGCGATGGCACCTTAGACGCTGTGCTGAATTCGAGCAGTGGCTCCAAGGCAGGCGGCGGCGCCATGTTCACTGTAACCGTCCCCGATAGTATTAATGTCAGTGCTGGCGGCAGCACTAGTATCAAGGTTGAGCTAGATATTCTTGGTCCCATCGACCACATCACCAACATTACCGACACCGCCGCTATTGATCTGGCGCTAAATTTTATTGATTCAGACGGCACCGCGTCGACTGCTACCGTTAGTCTAAATATTGATGATGGACACGACTTTGTGCTTTATACCCCCGCCGCACTTAGTGTTAATGAAGCAGATTTAGCCACTGGCACTAGCTTCGCAAGTGGCAAAATATTTGGTGCTAAAGGCAGTGACGAACTAACCGCCATTAACCTTGCACTTAATACTACCGGACTCACTACCAGCGAAGGGGTTGCTGTTACCCTAAGCCAATCCAGCGATTTTCTCTGGACTGGCATGGCTGGCGCCATCAAAGTCTTTGAAATTACCGCCGACACTACCGGCAACTTTAATTTTGAGTTATTCGAATCGATTACCCACCCGGATCCCGCCGCTAGCATCGACACCAACATCAAACAACTCGATTTCTCCGTTTACGCGAGCGATGCTGACAGCGATGATTCCAATACTGTTCAATGGCTAATCGACATAACCGATGATGTGCCACTAGAGCCTATTTACGATTCAAATAATACATTAGTCATTGAAGAATACAGCACCAATAGCGGCAATTTACTCAGCGGTAACAACCTAATCACTGACGGTAATTTTGGCGAAGACAGCGGCCGTATTATCTCAGTCAATTACAAGTCGACAGATTACGCTATACCTGACGGTGGTTCGATCGATATCACTCTCAGCGAAGGTACATTGCTGAACTATGGCACTCTCTCTTTACAAAGCAACGGCAACTATACCTTTGTCACCGATCGAGTATTTAACTTGTTGGATACCGATTTTTCCGATCATCTACTGTTTGACATGGTGGACTTGGACAATGACACCATCAAAAACGTACGCTTTAATTTTGACGTCAAAGACTCGATTGGCTCAATTTATGTGACACCGAGAACAACCGATGAAGATATTCCTTTCACCGTTGCTCTCACCGGAAACGCAGGCGATATTGATAACGGCGAAGAAATACAGCTTTTCACGTTTGATAACGTTCAACTATTCGGCGCCAGCCTGACCTTAAACCATCCGGTACTGGGTTTAATAGATCTGCCTCTCGACAGCAACGGCAACCCCTTCTTGGAATATATCAACGGTGACCCCAATAGCCTACTGAAGTTAACTGGCAGCGGTGTGCCCGGCGAGATGACCGCTAATGGCGATTTAATATTCACCCCGGCGCTAAACTCATCTAACCAGACCGTGAACGTCCAGTTGGATATCACCATGACGGTTGGCTCTTTTACCGGCCCTTACGATGTCGACGACACATTTAACATCAAAGTAAACTCTGTGGCGGACGCGCCGCAATGGGATGCTGCCGGCATCTATACCTTTAATATTCAAGAAGACGCTTCAAACGAAGCGCTGACCCCCACCGAAGCCACGCTCTTTGACACCGATACCTCCGAGACACTGAGCTATCGGATCGAAAACATTAACGCGGGCATAGCCCTAACAAACGGTGATCAGACCATATTAGATGGCACTGTTCTGACCACCAGCCAATTTGCTGGTCTGCAGGTTAGTGTCAATGCCAATCTCTCCGGCAGCTTTAACTTCACTGCCGTCGCTATATCGACCGAAACTGAAAACAAAGATACTGCGGAAATCCCGCAAATTTTCACTGTAGAGGTATCCGGCGAGGCGGATATGCCAAGCTTGCTGGTGCGTAATATTCACGGTACCGAAGATGTCCCTATCGAAATTAAAAATGCCATTGAAGGACTATTGGCTGACCTCGACGGCTCCGAAACTCTGTGGTTTGAAATTACTCTACCCTCAGGCTGGGCTATTGAAAATGCTCAAGTCATCGATGAAGGCGGCGGTGTTTATCGTGTGTCCGAGGCTGACATCCTCGCAGGTGCCACCTTTAACCCAAAAGAAGACCTCAGCGAAACAACAGAAGTGCCTAGCATTAGCGTGCGAGCAATATCGGTGGAAGCGACAGAAAGCGGTGTTGCCCCAACCGCAGGCTTAGAAGAAGCCTTCAGCCCCAGCAAAAGCTTCACCATCAAATTAAAAGGCGTAGCCGATGATCCAGACATAGGCCCAGGGGGAAATAACAACTGGACTTATGTTGCGGATAACCCTGGGCATATTGTCGCCAACGTCGACTTCGACGAAGACAGTCTGATCGCGCTCGATTTTACCGCAGGCACTGAAGATGATGATGGCTCCGAAGCAGTCAGTTTGCTGTTATCCGGTGTTCCTGCAGGCAGCGAGTTTTTCAACAACGCTGGCAGTGAAATATATTTACCCGTGTTTGATGCCAGCGCCGCCAACAACCCCGTCTATTCGGTCACACAAGCTCAACTAGCCGACTTACTGTTTCAGCCACCACAAGACTTTAGTGGCGCAGTAGAGCTAACACTGGTCCAAATAAACACCGAACCCGACGGTGATCGCGCTGAATTCGACTTGCGTATTGACTTTAATGTCGCCCCCATTATTGACACTAAAGACAATCAGAGTTTGGGCGCTAACGGTATTGAAGACCAAGCCAAACCGATCAATTTAATGCCAACGCGGGGTGATCTGGACGGCAGTGAAAGTATTACCGAACTCACTATTCTGCCGGGTTTTAGTGGCGTTTTGTACCTAGATGGCAGCGAATTATTAGTGCCCGCTAGCGGCTTAAAATTAAGCACTCTGGCTGGCGGTGACTTAACGGCTCTGCTCACCAGCGACCGCATCACTTTTCAAGCACCCGTCGACCAGCACGGTTTCTTCAGCTTCGATATCAGTTATGAAGTAACCGACACTAACGGCAGTTTAAGCCCCGATAACGTAAAAACATTCAACGGTAAAGTCGATATTAATGTCGTCGCTAGAGTTGAACAAAATGAGCCTACCACTGAAGATGACACGCGAATCGAGACGTCAACAGCCACACTTAATAGCAGTGGCGGCAATCCCATAGACCTAACTGGGCAAGTGGGCTTTTTCGAGGCGGATATGGATGGCTCGGAAAGACTCGATTACGTGTTACTCAAAATGCCCGACGCCCTCAGTTGGTTTGTAGAATCTACCGACGGCCGCCAAGTGCTGCATGACGGCTATGGCAACTGGTTGCTGCCTGCCCCCAGTACTTCCGCTACGCTAATGGAACAAAACCTAAGCTTGTTCGACAATATTTTAATTCACAGCCGCAACGTATTCACCGGTATTTTGGAAGTAGAAGCCAGAGTTCTTGACGGCACTGATAACGCCCCTGTCGACGATGCCGATGTGATTACCGCCGAAATCAACGTGGCTTTCTCTGATCCAGGCGCTATGACAATAGCATTCGACCCTAACACTTTAGAAGCCAGTATTGCTGATGGCGATGAAGATGAAGTGATCACGCTCAGTGAGCATATTAATATAGGGTTGCGTAATATCGGCGATGACTCTGGGACTGATCAAATAAGCTTTCGTGTTACCCCAGCCGATTTATCCAGCGCCGGTATTGCAGGCGCCTGGCTCAGCGGCACAGGCATGCAAGTTCACTACGCCCTAGATGGCACTTCAGTTATAGCTTGGGTTTTCGATGAAAGCGCACTGACAAACCTCAAAATACACCAACGCGACGACCAAGATTTCGCTGGCGACATCAGCCTGCCCATAATGGTTATTGCCACTGACCCTAGTGGCGACACTATTACTAAAAATCAAACGATGAGTATTGATGTTCTTCCTGTCGTGGACCCGTTACTGTCAATCGACTCGAACATAGGCCAAGAAGATCAGTTATTTAATTTAACCTTCGACTTGGCACTAGGTGATGCTGATACAGAGCCAACACGCGGCGTCGAGACCATTACTCAGCTGGTTTTTAGCAACTTAGGTGGCGCCACACTTTTTGACCCCTTTGGCCACCTAGTTGAAGCGCCCACCGGAACCTTCACGCTTAGCGACCCCAGTAAACTGGCATTGGTATTCTTTCGCCCGCCCCAGCATGTCGATGGCAGCGTTAGCTTAGACGCCGCGATCACTATTACCGATATTACTACTGGCGGCAGCACGCAAAGTAATCTAGCGACTGCAGTGAAAAACGTAGTCTTGGACTTCGAATTAGAGCCAATCACTGACTCTGCCGAATTGTGCGTCGTTGATTCCACAGGAGATGAAGACTCTTTAATTAGTTTCGAAAGCGGTTTCTGCGCCAATTTAATAGATCAAGACGGATCAGAGACCATTAGCGTACAAATTAGCGGCGTACCTGAGGGGGCCATCATGTTTGCCGGCGGCGAAGCATTACCTGATAACGGCCCAGACGGCGGCAGTGTCTTAGACGGTGATTTAAGCGGCGCCGCCACTTACAGTTTTACTGTCACTCAAGCCCAAATAGACTCCCTGCAAATTCAGCCACCGGAGGATTTTTCTGGTGATTTGAAGCTCACACTGAAGGCCATCACCAATGAAAAAGGCACGGCTGACTTTGTCACCACTACGGCCGATTTTATTGTGGCCGTATACCCCATAGCCGACGGCATTCAAATATTAAACGCTGACCCCAGCGCCAGTGGCGATGAAGGCAGTGCTATTACTATCAATCTAGACGCTGAAACACAGGAAGTAGCCAACCCCAACGAAACCGTCGAAATCACTGTTACCGCACTGGCAAGCTCCGATAGCACTGCACTTGAAAAACTCAACCGTATCATCGCCGATGGAGTACAGAGCCGCTTTAAAGACAATGGCGACGGCACATATACGGCCGCGGTGATAACTAATGCGGCAACGCTTGCCAGCTTCGACTTGTTAACTGGTAATCTGGCTTGGGGCCAACTAGATTTGCAAATCGCCATATCCAGTTACGACAGCAATACCGTGCTAGGGACCATAACCGATAATATCTCTACCCCTGAGATTGTCCTACTTAGTGTAGATATTGCCCCGCTGCCAGATGCAGGCATGGTGGTATCACGCTTCGACGGTTTGATATCCAGTGATGGTCTCAGTATTCCTATGGATCTATCGTTGGACATTTCAAACACCAACAGCCACCCCGATGAGATTCACGAGCTGGTCATTCATGGCCTACCCAGCGGATTTAATTTCAATTTTGGCGCCCGTGAGGGCGGCCGATGGGTTGTGTCAGAGGCCGATATACCCAACTTAGAGCTGCTAACAGCCACGAACACTAAAGATTTCAGCCTAACCTTAGAGGGTCGCTCAACACTGAATGACGACAGCGTTACCGGTACAAGTATCAACATGGACATAAAAATTCAAGCCGCAGGAGAAAACACACTGGTGGGCACCGAGGGTGACGACCGCTATGAAGGCGGTACCTTAGCCGACACCTTCACTTGGAGCGCCGGCGATCAGGGCAACATCCTATTTCCGGCAAAAGATACGGTTATCGATTTCAACTCCAGCGGAGGCAGCTATAGCGACACAGAAAGCGATGCTCTCGATCTTACCGGGTTACTCGCGGGGTTGAGTATTACTAATGGCACCACAGCCTCGACAGTAATCGATGTCACCGACAATGGCGCTAACACCGAGTTCAGTATTCGTCCAGATGGCGCTATTGGAAACACTCAAAAAATAACATTAGAGGGGCTAAATATGTCAGACCTTGTCGCCAACTACAGTGACGAAAGCGATTTCTTGCAACAACTGATCAACAACAACCTGCTTGTGACCGGATAAGTCACAGTGATATTTAATATTAGACAAAGGAACTGCGGCTTTAATGGATAAGGCCTTACTTAAAAATGATCCTTGGCTCTCCAGCCTCTATTGGTTCAGTCAGCACTACGGACTGCGGCGCCATCCCCAGCAACTGCTGGCGGGGCTGCCGCTTGTTGGCGGCTGCTTGGATGCCAACATTTTCGCTCGAGCTGCCTCTCAAGCGGGCTTTGACAGTCATCGTGCCTGCGTCACAGCACTCAAACCCGACACCCTACCGGCTCTAGCTCAGATACATCTGCCTGGCAGTGACGAAAACTCGGCCGCTGAACCGGTTATTGTGACCGCACTTACCGCCAATAATGTTACCTTTTTACAAGCCAGTGCAAACATGAGTGAGTGCCAACTGAGCCGCGATCTTTTCGAACACGCTATCATGGCACCACTGTGGTGGTTAGCCCCGAGCAAAGTCACTGATCCCCGCTCAGAAAATCTGGCGCCCAGCAAACAGAAGCACTGGCTATTGCAGGCCATTATCGAAGCCAAGCCTTGGTATCGTGACCTGTTGATCGCCTCATTGGTAATAAATATAGTGGCACTGGCCGTACCGCTATTCACCATGAATGTATACGACCGCGTCGTGCCCAATCAGGCCTTCGACACCTTGTGGGTACTGTCCTCTGGGGTTGCCATTGCCATAGTGTTCGACTGGCTGCTACGCAAGGCTCGGTCACGCCTGACCGATATGGCTGGGCGACAGATAGACGTCAAGATTTCGTCCATCCTCTACTCAAAAGTACTGGGTATGACCTTGGAAAATCGGCCCCAGTCCTCGGGAGCCTTCGCCAAACAAATTCAAGAATTCGACAGTGTGCGAGACTTTCTTACCTCCGCCACACTTAACACCGCCATAGACCTGCCCTTTACTGGGCTTTTTTTACTGCTGATCTTTTGGCTTGGTGGCCCCATGGTTTTGGTGCCGATAATAGCCATCATGTCACTGATCGGTTTATCTTGGCTGGTGCAAAAAAAGCTCAAGGGCACCATTGAGGAGAGCTCTCGGCTGTCGACTCAGCGCCAAGCGATACTGTTCGAGCAACTGCAGTTGTTAGAAGACACCAAGCAAAACAACGCCGAAGGACAATCGCAACAGCGCTGGGAGCAGACAGTAGCCGCGCTGTCCGACTGGCAGACGAAGGGCCGAGACTATTCTAATACGCTCTCCTACACGGTAATGAACGCTCAGCATTTTGTTACCATCGGCTTAATTACCAGCGGCGTGTACCGAATCTCAGAAGGGCTATTATCAATGGGCGGCTTGATCGCTATTGTCATGTTGTCTGGGCGCGCCGCCTCTGCTGTCAATCAGCTATCGATGCTCTTAGTACGCTATGAGCAGACCCGCACAGCTATTGCTGGACTAGAAACCGTGATGCAAACCCCTCAGGAACAGCACCCCGCCCAAGCCATGGAACAGAAGGAATTCAGCGGCGCTATAGAACTGCGCAATGTAATATTTAATTACCCCGATAAAGAATCCGCGGTACTCGAAGATATCTCGGTAAAAATTAAACCTGGTGAACGCGTGGGCCTAATCGGCAGCGCCGGCGCTGGGAAAAGCACCCTACTGGCTCTCCTCGCCTATCAATACCGTAGTAGTGGCGGCGCAATCTATTTTGATGGTATCGAAGCGCAACAATGGCCAGTCAATGCTCTGCGCCAACAATGCGGCTGGGTTGGCCAACAGCCTCAACTGCTGTTTGGCTCGGTTCTGGACAATATTGCCTTCGGTGCCACGCAACTCGACAAAACACTACTAGCTCAAGTCATTGAGGCCTCGGGCATTGCTCTATTTGCTGATCGTCTCGACAGCGGACTGGAGACTCAAGTGGGCGAACTGGGCCGCTGCTTATCGGGTGGTCAGCGCCAGTCAGTCGCACTGGCGCGAGCACTTGTACGCCAGCCAGCTCTGCTACTATTGGATGAGCCCACCAGCGCTATGGACCGCACACTTGAAAACCAAGTGCTGGCAGGCCTGCGACAACAACCTCAAAGCTGCGGCATGATTATCGCTAGCCACAAACCCAAATTATTGCAGCTATGCAGCCGCGTCATTGTACTGGAAAAAGGTCGTGTTATAGCCGACGGGCCAACCGCACAGATAATGGCGCAACAGCAGTCAAATAACTTGAGCGGCCCAAGCGATGATCCCAGCCCGAGAAATAATAAGCATCGTGTGCGCTCTGTCACCGTTACCCGGAAGGACACCTCTAAACAAACTGATGACAGTCCTGAGTTCACCGATAACAAGGTGCAGCCATGAGTAGTCGGCTGTACTGGCAGCAACTCGAACGCGCCTACCAAGCACGCTCAGTGGTTTGGCTGGTCTGCGGTTTAATTGTGCTCACTTTTATCTGGGCCTCGCTGGCACAATTAGATGAAGTTGTCGTGGGCGAAGGAAAAGTTGTGCCAGCCCATGCGGTACAAAAAATTCAGAGCCTTGAGGGCGGTATTCTGCAGCTAATGCAGGTACATGAGGGTGAAATAGTCAAGGCCGGAGCAGAGCTAGCCAAACTGGACGACACGCGTTTTCGCTCAACCTATCAAGAAGCTGAGCAAGAACAGACTTCGCTGTATGCTAGGCGCGCTCGCCTAATCGCAGAACTCGCCACCATTATCATCGACAAAAGCCAGAGTGACTGGCGCGCACGCATTAGCATTGAAGAACAAGTACTCAGTAATAAAGATATATCACCGGCGGCACTCGCCAATGCCCGCGCTAGCTACCTCGCACGTATCGAGCAATTAATGGCTCAACTAGAGCAAACTCGCCAGCAGGTAGAACAACAAGTGCAGTCACTTGGGGAGAGCCGTAATAGCAGCCAGACACTGTCGCACAATCTGCTCTTAGTAGACGAAGAAGTTGAGCTAACACGCTTGGTTGTAGCAAATGGCGCGGTCGCGCGAGTTGAGCTACTACAATTACAGCGCGAACAAAGTAGCCTCAAAGGCGAGCTTGCCGCATCACGTATTGCCACTCAACGGCTGCTGGCAGCACGTGAACAGGCCATCGCCGAGTACAGCAATACCGCACGTGATTTTCGCTCCAAGGCCCAAGCTCAACTCGCCGAAACCGATAGTCAGCTGGCCCAACTGGCCGAACGCCATGCACAATTAAAAGATCAGCTACGCCGTACCCAGCTGAGCTCACCGATACTCGGTAAAGTTAAAAATATCGCCACCCGTTCGGTTGGCGGTGTTATTAAACCTGGCGAAGCGCTAATGGAAATAGTGCCCATTGATGACCAGCTTATTGTTGAAACTCGCATAGCCCCGCAGGACATTGCTTTTGTTCGCGAAGGATTAGAAGCTACGGTAAAATTCACCGCCTATGACTTTGTGATTTACGGTGGTTTAAAAGGCGAAGTCATTTATGTCAGTGCCGATGCCCAGCAAGACCCAGAAGGCGTGACGTTTTACGAAGTCCACATTAAAACTCATGACGCAAGTTTACACCGCATGCCCATCATTCCAGGAATGCAGGCGGGCGTAGACATTTTAACCGGCAAGAAAACCGTATTAAATTACTGGCTTAAACCACTATTACGGGCCAGAGCTACCGCGATGCGGGAGCCCTAAAAAGACCCAAATAGATTTGCCTCAAACGTAAGTCAAACCACATTAACTAAATGACTCGATTGGAACGATATTAAATGCGACGATTATTTTTTGCAGCGAGCCTATCACTGGCAGCACTTGGAACCGCTGGCAGCGCCCAAGCTATGACGCTAGAAGAAGCTGTAGCCACAGCTATGGATAGTAACCCCGACGTACTACAACAATACGCACGCTATCAAACTGCTAACAGTTTACAACGTAGTGCGCGTGGCGATTATTACCCTCAAGTAAAAGTTAGCGGCGGCTATGGTCGCGAGCGTACTGACTACAACTCTGGTCAAGACTTTGATCAAATCGAGCTCGACCGTCAAGAGTTGGGTTTAACGGTATCTCAGCTGTTGTTTAATGGCTTTAAAACTCAAGCGGATGTCGAACGCCTAGGCCAAGAAGCTGCATCAGAGCGCTTTGCACTGATTAGCAGTGCCGAAAATACCGCCCTTAGGGTATGTCGTATTTATCTGAACTTACTTAAGGCGGAACAAACGTCGAATCTAGCACAACAAAATGTGCGTGATCATATTAAGGCTTTTGAGGATATTCGCGAACGCACCGAAAAAGGTCTGTCGAGTCAGTCCGACTTTGCCCAAGTTAGAGCGCGCCTTGCCAGTTCTCGGGCCTCGCTAATGTCCTCTGAGAATAACCTATTTGATCTTCGCTCCGAGTTTATCGGCGAAGTGGGCATCGAAGCTCGCGACTTAATCGATCCTGTAGGAGACAGCCGCCTGCTTCCTGAAAGCCTCAACGCAGCATTGCAGCAAGCAAAAGATCATCACCCTGAACTGCTTGTCGCGCGCGCCGATATTGCAGCGGCCAAACAAGAACAGCGAGCAGCAAAGCACGGCTACTACCCGCGCCTATCGGTAGAACTTGCCGTCAATGACAATGACAATGTCGGCGGACTCCCTGGCCCCGATGAAGACGCTCGACTCATGCTGCGACTAGAGTACGATTTATTTAACGGGGGCCGTGACAAACACAGAGCAGAAGCCTCTGGCTGGCGATATCATGAGGCCATGGCTATATCCAAACGCACACGCCGACAAGTTGACGAGGGTACGCGTTTAGCCTGGAATGCAAAAAACTTTCTCGCCAAGCAAATCAATTTATATAAAGAAAATGTCGATGCCAGCACCGAGGCAAATGCCGGATATATTCAACAATTCCGCCTCGGCCGCCGTACTTTATTAGACGTTCTCGACTCCCAAGTTGAACTATTCTTAGCTCGGCGCAACTATATCAACGCCAAGTATGATCACAAATATGCCAACTACCGCGTGAATAACGCCGTCGGTTCATTACTCTATTCGCTGCGCGTCGATTATCCAAACCAATGGCAGGAGAAAGACTAATGATAAGTATTTTTAAAATGTTATTCGGCACCTCTGTGTTATTGCTCGGTGCTTGCGCTGGTATTCCCGATGCCAATGTCGATCGCCCCCACTTTGACGATATAGCTGACACAGATAAAGATGGCGTTATCAACCAGCGTGATTATTGCAAAAACACGCCATTGGAATCTCAGGTTGATGTTAAAGGCTGCAGCGAATGGAATACCGTTAACGACAACAAGGTTTTCAGTATCGACTTTGACTTCGATCGTTCCGAAATTCGAAATGACCAACGCGCCACCGTCTTGGAATTGGTTTCCGTACTTAGTCAGTACCCTGAAGTAAGAGTCGAATTAATTGGCGACACAAGTACCGAGGGGGCAAGCGAGTACAATCAAGCATTGGCACTGCGCCGAGTCAACAGTATCTCTGCAGAATTAATACGCCTTAGTATTAAATCGCAACGCATTGATCGGCATATTTACACCGAACAATCAGCACTTGTTAACCAAGAGCTAAACCATCAGCGCCAGCGCCGAACCAGAGCGGTTTTGCACCACCAAGGTAAAAACCAAGTGAATACCGGTTGGTCTATTTACAGCGCGCAAAAACTGCTCCAAAAATCGCAATAGACCAAACTGAGAATTCTATGAAAACTATCTTATTGGCATTATCCTGTTTAACCTTAATCTGCTCCTGCAGCAGTAATCAACTTCGAGAATACTCGGCCAATGTTCCCGATCTATCTATTGCTGTCAGTGCAGATGTGGCAAATACACTGCAAGACTTTGAGAAGTTGTCGCTACTTAGTGTAAGCAACCCGCAACAAGCCTTGTTAAATGGCGATGCACTGGTGGCAATAAGTCGAGATAAATGGAACGATGAAAATATTGCCGAGCTGACCCAGCGCTATGGCGAAAAACTATTGATGACAATATTTAGTGCAGAAAACAGTGCTGGCAATAACTTCAAAAAAATTAGTAGCGGCGAAATGACCATAATTCACCCTTGGTATCTCTACACCAACTTTAGCGATAACAACAATAACGACAATTTGCTATCGCTGCTGCAATACCTATACTCTGAACAAAGTCAGCAGCAATTGGCTCATCGAGGGTTACTTGCACTGCCTCAACCACTGATAAATAGGGCACAAGTGCAGCTCGGATTAACCGCCGCTAGTTTTGATGGTGGATATAAGTAAACGCCTTATGAAAATATCTAAATAACCCAACGGTTACAGATACACATTTATTGTTCTAGCACTAAGCCGGCAAGGCCGAGCGCCGAGCGATTAACTGACTATTGTTATAAGGATATAATAATGAAAAATATACTTGCGACCACGTTACTGATCACAATAAGCACTAGCGCTTACTCTGATGTAGACGACTTAGCCAAACAGCTAACCAACCCGCTAGCTGATTTGATCAGCATGCCGGTTCAAATCAATTACGACTCAGGTTTTGGCAGTAAAGACGGCCACCGACTCGCAGTTAATATACAACCTGTTATCCCACTTGAAATCAATGATGAGTGGAATTTAATTTCCCGTACTATTTTACCATTAATAGAACAGCATAATATTGCCGGCAACAGCGGTTCTCAATCGGGCACTGGCGATATCGTACAAAGCATATTCATCTCTCCCAAAGATCCTACCTCAAACGGCTGGATATGGGGTGCTGGCCCAGCGTTACTATTCCCCACCGCCAGCAATGAACTTTTGGGCACAGGGAAATGGGCCGCAGGCCCAACAGCCGTGCTTTTAAAAATGGATGATGCATGGACTTATGGCATGCTCGCCAATCACCTTTGGGATTATGCCGGTGAGCATGACAGGGCCGATATCAATGCCAGCTTTATTCAACCCTTTGTGTCCTATACTAATCGTGGCTGGACCTACACTCTGCAAACCGAAAGTACTTATGACTGGGAAAGCGAAGAGTGGAGTGTGCCTATTAATGGAGTCCTATCTAAAGTTGTACGCATAGGTAAATTACCGGTCAGTTTTGCTGTAGGTGCACGTTACTGGGCTGACGCACCGGATGCTGGTGCCGAGGGCTGGGGTGGTCGTTTTTCTATTACGGCTATGCTGCCGAAATCATAGCTACAATACCACCATGAACTACCATGCCGACTTCACTTAAGCTGCCGAGTCACTTAACGTGTCCTTCATATTATCAGCCTACTAATTTGATGATGCACTAGCGAATGCAATAATATTTTCCAATTTTATTGCATCCAAGAGGTAAAGTCATTTACCAGCGATAAGCTTTAGTTGATGAAAAAAAGCGCTCTCAATATTAATTATGAGCGCTTTTTTTGGAGTGACTTCTAACTCCCCCATATTCTATATTATAAAGATTTTTCCAGACTTAGTATTTCTCAAAAACTTCTATATCATAATTAATGCCGCAAGCTACTTGCTTAAGCCATCGGTAAATAACGATCAAAATTGGCAGCATTAATTCTTTTCATTAGCAATCAATTGTTATCGTTACTCACTTAGTCCTCAGCCGAATACTTAACAAAATTATCTCAAGTATTACTGAGGGTCTAATGTTGAAAAACCACTTTCAACATTAGACCAATCAACTCTCTATTGACGAGATTTAATCGATAAATTTTTACTAACTTTAAAGCAGCTCAACCTTGCACTTTAATGGCAAGCTATCTATAGTTTAAAACATAACTTATGTACTTTATATTAAGGTTTTAATACGTGCCAGACAGTCATTGGTTACTAAAAAAAATGGAGTATGCCTTCTGGTTGTTAGGGGTTTCTATCCTAGCCGCCTATCTCCTATTAATGGGCCAAAATAGCCTTGCTCAAAGTCAGGCAAATGATGATTTTATGCAAGCCAAACAAGCACTAAAAACAGCTCAACCCAGCGCTGCAAATAAAGTTATTCTAACTGCGAGCGATATCGATGCCACAATAGATGCTGGCTTTGTTAACACAAGTCTAAATACTTTTGAGGTTGAAGCTGAACAAACCGACAAGTCGCTCTGGTCCAGTGCATTTGTCGGCCACCATAAGAATGCTGTCAATAAAGGTGGCGACAGTGCTGTTGCCTTGCTAAAAATACCTAGCGTCAATTTAGATGTAGCGGTGTTTGATGGCGCAGACAAACACAATCTTAATCGTGGCGCCGCGCGAATTCTGTCAACAGATTCAGTCAGCGGTAACGGTCGAATCGGTATAGCCGGTCACAGAGACGGCTGGTTTAGACCGCTTAAAGACATAAAAATTGGCGATATAATCGAGTTAGAAAGCTTGACTGAGACCCGCCGCTACCAAATTAACAAAACACATATAGTCACCCCAGCAGATGTAGCGATACTCCGCGGAGATGATCACACTCTGGTACTGGTGACTTGTTACCCATTTTATTTTGTCGGCAGTGCTCCGCAGCGATTCATCGTTGAGGCGGTACGGCTAACGGATAAAAGTTGAACTACCCCCCATATGATTTAAGGATGATATTATGATTAACAACACAATGAAAACACTAATCGCCGCGGGCATTATTGCTGCTGCATCTTCAGCTTCGGCCCAGATTACTAGCTCTTCTGTAAGCTGCGCTGATGTAAATTACAACAGCAGTATTACTGAAAAATTCCCTGAAATTAACGATGCTTGTGTTGAAGTCGTTGAATATAATGGCGAGCTGTTTACCCGCGTTGATGCGAAACTTCGCGACAGCAAAATCAGTGGTCGTTACCGCACTCAGATCAAACTAAACGACGGCAGCTACGGTCCTACTCATCATGTTAAGAAAAGTGCAAAGATCGGTGCTTGGGTTGATGGAAAGCGTGTTAACTTTGCTGACATTCGTCCCAATACAGATATCTCGGTATATCTTCCGCACGACCGCTTTGAAGTTTTGGCCGACCCAAGCGACCAAGCAATGCTGCCAGAAACAGCCAGCAGCATGCATTGGATGGCTCTGATAGGCATGGGCCTTCTGGGCTTTGCAGGTGTTGCTCGCCGTATGCGCAAACGCACATAAGACATACGCACACATAAAAAAACCGGGCATTGCCCGGTTTTTTTATGTGTGCACAGTTCAAATCACAACGTATTAGCCTATAAAGTAGCATGCTAACAACTCATTTATGGGTATAAACCTCACTCTGCCTCTTGTCACATCTATACCTTACCGATGCAGACTGCTTTCTCCTCGACTTATTAATTACTAGATTCGTAAAAAAGCCCTATAGAATCGAAGTAACTATTTATTTAGCATCAATATCGGCATATTTAATATTTAACAATTAAAGCTCTATGCTTAGTCTCTATGTATCATCTTAACCTTCCTCTGTATTAAGACCATTACCCATAGTGTCAGGGTAAAGCCTCAGTATCATTTTACCCCTGCATGGGTGTCACTCGGTTGAGGCCCAAAGCTGTAGGTTTATAGGCATACAAAAATACTTGCCAGTGCCAGCTTATAATTTTGGTCGCAGTGTATTTTAATAGTTCAGCACTACCGCCGACACGCAAGTCAACTATATGATTTATAATCACCCAAAAATTGATAGTGAGAATCATTTGCATTAAATAAGAATCGTGATTATGCTATAAAAAAAAGGGGAGTAATATGAACGAATGGAAACAATTAATTAGCCGCGCCAACGAGCTCTACTTCAGTGGCCAGTGGCGTGCTGCCGAGCGGCTTTATTGCAAAGCACTTGAGGTGGCCGAAAGGCAGCTCGTCTATTGCAGAGACAGGCAAGACGCGGTCGCGGCTTTTATTAGCAGCCATCGAAATTTAGCTGACTTTTATCAAAACAGCAACCAAACATATGAAGCCTGCCTACACCTTAAGACGGCCCACCAATACATATTATCACTGGCGCACAACCGTAGCTGTTGCGTAGAGCTGCGACGCGCTGCACGTCAAAGTGCTGAAACATCTTATCAGCAGCTATTAGAGTTTTGCCGTCAACACCAACTTCCCGTGCAAGATATTCGACAATCCTATAAATACAAATAACATCCATTTGAATTTATAGGATTTAAATCACTACCGACCGGTTAATAATTCGATACCGGGCTGAAGGACTATGCCTCAGTGGCTTTAGGAAAAATGGCGGTTATTGAGGCAGCTATTTACACCGCCAAGGCCTAGCATGAAACATAATAATAGCGTGTTTTAACAGATCCCCAAATACATCCCGCGTTAGCGCTTAAGCGCTTTCAGTGCCTTGATAGATCGACACAATAGTGACCGACATATCGCACCTTATCTCGTTGGGTTCCGCTCACTTTGATACTGTGATTAGAGTTAAAAGAAAAGTAATAACAGAAGGAATCGGCAGAGGTGTTCGCAAAGGTATTGCCAACATTTAAACAGCCCGCTGTATTACTTTAAGGGTAACAGCACACAAACCGGATAAAATTAATAGGCGCAAGCGACAACATGAAACATGTTTTATTAAATTTTTCTGCCGCTAACGCTTGTATCTTAAAGCTGTATCTCTCTTAGAGCGCTTTAGCTTCACAAAAAGCAGCCACACTGCCTGTCGAGACATCACTAAGGTTTTGTTCTTTTGCTAACTCCCAAGGCCGAACGCATTGCCCAATACTTTCGCACCACTGATAACCGGCTGAACCAATGCAGCCATGCTCATCACGATCACCACCGACAACTTTAGGAATTGCTTCTTTGTAGGTAAAAACCACTTTGTCATCATTAATGGTTTGCAGCACTTTAATGTCAGCAATAGTTAGCGGATCTACGGTTAATGGATTCTCAGACAATATAACAAAGTCAGCTTGCTTACCGACCTCAATCGAGCCTTTTTGTTTTTCTTCATAATGCTGATAAGCAGGCCAAATCGTAATAGCTTTTAAGCCCTCATAAGCAGTGACACGTTGGTCCGGACCTAATACCTCACCGCTACGAGTAACTCGCGTCACCGTTGAAGATAAAACCCGCATTGAATCAGGTAGTGCAACAGGAGCATCATGATGAGAAGTAAAAATTAAGCCCGCATCTAATACGTCGCGTGTTGGCGAGATATAAGCAGCGCGCTCAGGCCCTAACACAGAGGTTTTGTGCCACTCGCCCCAATAAAACGTATGCATTGGAAATAACGACGGAATAACCTGTAATTCTTTTAGTCGGCTAATCTGATCTTTACGCAAAGTTTGGCCATGAATGAGCACTATACGTCTATCTTTAAGTCCGTGCTTTTCAACTGCTTTTTCAACAGCATTTAAGTAACGGTCAATAGCCGCATCACCATTACAATGAGCAAGTACTTGCCTGTTCTGTGCATAAGCATCCATTATTTCGGTTTCAACCTGCTCTTGAGTCATCGCAGGGTAACCTAAATAACTGGCATCTTGCCCTTCTGGTGGCACGAAGTAAGGCTTAGACAACCACGCGGTTTTCCCTTGTGGTGATCCATCTAGTGTCATTTTTAAACCAGCAATACGCAAACCGTTTGTGTAGGTAATGCCGTCATAACCAGAACCGCTATAATATTCAGAAGTTTTTAATGCATCTTTTGAGGTGTAGTCAACGTAAAGCGCCACATCAATAGGTAACTTCATACCCTTAGCTTTTTCTTCTGCAACGGCTAAGGTTGGCGCAAAAGCCCGACCTTCCTGTGCAGTGGTATAACCAAATCGAGCAAAGCTTTGCATACCCATACCAAATAAATCAAGGTTATAAGCATCATCGACATTAGCCTCAAAAGTAGCCAAGGCAGAAAAGAATGCATTCTCTTCTAATACACCACTAGGGGTAACACCATCGGCTTTACAACGAATAACTCCACCGGGAATCTTTTTAGTACAATCATCAATCCCTGCTTTATTAAGAGCTTGTTGGTTAAAAACGCCAAAATGACCTGACTGGTGAATAATCATCACAGGTTTATCATCACTGATTGCGTTCAACGTCTCAGCTGTTGGAAATATTTGTTCAGATAATTGGGAATCGTCAAAACCAAAACCCACTAGCCAACCCGTATTATCAATAAACGTTTTACCGCCCTCTGATTCTTTCCAGATTGAAATAGCATCGACCAATTCTTTAAAGTTATTTACATTGCCATCCGGCATAGGTAATAAATTGGCACTTGCCGCTTGAACACCAGCATTAACCACGTGTCCATGCGCATCAACAAAGCCTGGCACCATAGTTTTACCGCCTAAATCAACCTGCCGTGTAGTTGCCGCGGTTAATGGCTTACTGCCTCGAATATCGCCTACATATAATATTTTTCCGTCCTTAACGGCTACAACTGTAGCCTTAGGCTGTTTATCATTAACAGTAACTACTTTACCGTTGTAATAAATAGTATCTGCTATCTCAGCTTGTAAAACAGCGGCTGGTTTAACAGCCACGGCTTGTTCCGGCATATCACAACCGATTAAATTAGCGATAGCCGCTAATAATACTATTCTTGCTGTATATAATTTTTTCATAGAAAACCTGTCAGTAGATAAATAGCAGTGTTTAATTAAAATAAATGGCTTTAAATTCGGCAATTTTCTGCTTCTTATCATTCAGTACAGACAATATCTCTTTATGAATAGAGTAATAGCGCACCTGGCCTAATGCAGACATAAATTTGCTTTCAGTATCCATGCCATCCATACAAGCTTTTTTAGTTGACATACTCGGTCCAAAAATCAAATCATTGCCTTTTTGCTGATAGCTTCCATGAAACATGTTGCAACCGCCAAAGCCTTTTGTTTTTCCATCAGCTTGCAACTGTAGAAAAGCCTCTTTACTTTGCTTTTCAGACATAACTATCGCTTGGCCGCCAATTTTTGTTAACTTCCAATACGTATTTGCGAGGTCAGCCAACGGATTCACCGACACGACGGCTAAGCCATTATCAGGATGATGGTCAACCTTAGGTTGACTGCGCTGCACCATAGTCAAATTTATATTTAAGTTTTCGCTAGCGGTTTTGAACGGATCTAACTGCTCTGTTGAGGTGAACAAAAGCTGCTCATTTAACAATAACTTAGCTCTTAAGCTGTAGCGTATTTTGCTGTTAATAAGTGCCTTGTCATAGTCTAGCGTGAAGGCATAAGGCGGTGCCCCGGTGATGACAGAGGATGTTTCAGCAATAAGCACCGAGGCCACATCCATCTTTGACACATCCTCAAGAGTGACATGCAAAGTCACGCCTGGAGGTAAAAGTTTTCTTTCGCGGTAAGTCACCTCACCAGTTAATGTTTGATTGTTAACCGTGGGTTGATCTTCTGATTCATATTGTTGCATGGGGCCATCTCCACAGCCAATCAGTGTTAGCAGGCTAGCCGTAATAAAAAACGCTTTTAAATTCATAATAATCCTCGATAAAATTGTATCAGTTGCACTAAAGTCAATAACCGATAAGTGTTATATACACAGTAATCTAATTACCTTTATTTTAGCTGTATCAGTTATTTAAATGAAAATTGGTGAGGGTTAGGGCTTGTCGTGACCCTCAGGATATAGCCAATTGAATGATGGCAGAATAAGGGAGCGGTGTATATTCATTGGTC